>JACZQS010000185.1 GCA_022545625.1 Pseudomonadota bacterium | reverse complement strand
GACTTGACTTGCCTGCCCAGGCAGTTTTAACAATATCTCCCATGACTTCCGTATTTCACTACTCGGTTCCGGGCAGAGCGATCGCATAAAATACTCGGGAATATTATCGGGGTTCAACACCTGGTCAGGATGTCCTTTTGGAAATCTGGCACTATGGTCAAAAAATAACACCCCGCGAACCAGTACATCGGGGATGATGTTCTTAATCGCGGTGACCTGATTTTCAAGCTCGAAAAGCGGGTTGACAAATTTAAAGCTTTTTTGACCGACCACCTGGGTCCACTCGGGTATGCTGTCAGCGCAATATATATTTCCCGAGTAGGGCTTGAATGCGATCAACAGGATCGAATCGTGGAGCATAACCAGCCGGTCAATTTTGAAGCTACCATCGAGCCCATCGAAGCAAACAAAATTTTTCATCTGCTTGATACCGATTCGATTCAGACATCTCCGGGTACTCCATTCGAGCCAGTGATGACGTAATTTGCGCCAGTTGATGATCAGTATCATAATAAAAACCGCCGATGCTAAAGCAACCGGCAGAGCGAATTCGCTTGCCCATACCTGATCTAAGTAGTATTCAATATTCATCGGGCGGGATAATATAGATTCGATAATAAAATGCCACGCAAATAAGCCATTATCAATATACTAGTTCAATTTAGTATAAATTAACGGTTCAGCGTATAACCAATGCGGCCGACAGTCGTTGGTACTGGTAACATCGCAAGATGTCTGACGCCTGGCATCACATCAAGAGGAGCTTTGAATAACATGACGATTCCCAATACACGACCATCCCTGATGGTGAAACAACTTTACGACCGGGAGAGCTGTACCTACAGTTATTTACTGGTAGATGCGGAATCCCAGGAAGGAGCGATCATCGATCCTGTGCGCGAATTGTTTGATCGGGATATCGAGATAATCAACGAGTTGGGCATTGAGTTGCTCTACTCGATAGAAACTCACGCTCATGCCGACCATGTAACATCGGCCGGAAAGATTCGCCAGACGACCGGTGCCAGAATAGTGTTTGGCGAAGCCTCGGGAATCCAGGCCATCGATATATCGATAAAAGACGGTGAAGAACTTGCTCTCGGAAATTACAAAATTAAAGCCATTGCAACACCAGGGCACACCGCCGCCTGTACCAGTTACTTCGTCGACGGTATGGTGTTCACCGGTGACACGCTGTTAATTAGAGGCTGCGGGAGAACTGATTTCCAGGGCGGTGATCCAGCGGTCTTGTACGACAGTATCACCGATAAGTTATTTCCTCTCGGGGATGAAGTACGAGTTTATCCCGCGCACGATTATAACGGCAGAATATCCTCCACTATAGGAGAAGAGAAACGCTGGAATTCCCGCCTCGGGGGTAATCGCCCCAAACAGGAATTTATCGACCTGATGAATAATTTGAACCTGGATTTGCCGAAAAAAATTAACGAAGCAGTACCGGCCAACATGAGTGTTGGAATTAACTTCGATCCGAATCGTTATTTGCTACACGACTTCGATATGAATAACTTGCACGATGTATGGCAATCACTCCCGGAGCAAAGTCTGATTGTGGATAACCGAACCCCGGAAGAGTATGCAAAGGCGCATGTTCCGGGTAGTCGAAATATCCCGTTTGGCACCGAAAACGAGCATATTGATTTATTCAACCAGTACCAGCAGGTATACGTTTATTGTCGTTCGGGGCGTCGTGCCCAGACCGCGTTTACCAACCTGAATATGCAGGGGCTGGATCACCTGGTTTGTATCAGCCACAGTGGCATGCCGAACTGGATCGATGCGGGTTATCCCGTGGAAACGTGATATAAAATATCACAATTAATTTCGCCTGAAATCATTAATTGTCCATCCTGAAATATAATGCAGGTTCTATAATTACTGCTGGTTTAGCAAGAGGATAAATTACGGTTGACCTGATTGTGTCAACCAAGAATTGAATACTACCTCCAGGCTAATAATTGCGACAAAGCGATAGTAGTTAGATATTCACTTGCCTGCTACAAGCCAGCTTTATTTAACAGTGATTAAAGAAACGATAACACAAGCCTTGCCATTTGGGCTGAACCGCCGCCTTCGCCCAGATTTTCACGGACTGTCAAAAGGCCGTTCGTTATTCGTTTACGATAATCCCTGTCATCGATAATTTTGATCATTTCCCGACTGACATTATCAACTGTTGCATCATTTTGCAGAAATTCCTGGACCACGGATTTTTCCGCAACGATATTGACCAGTCCTACATGTGGAATCGTAATTAGGCGGCTTATTACCGCGTACGATATCCCCGACATTTTATAGACAATACACATCGGCACACCGAGTAACGCTATTTCGAGAGTTACAGTGCCAGAGCAGGAAATAATACTGTCACAGCAGGTGATCAAGTCGTAGATATTATCCCGGCTAACCTTGATATCAAGCTGTGACTGATCGCATTGCCGTTTGATAGCATCAAGGTCTAATTCCGCGGCGACGGGAAGCACAAATTGCAGTTGTTGCTTTGTCTCCGACATTTGCCTTGCTGTAGCAAGCATCAATGGCAAGAGTCGGTCAATTTCGCTTTTACGGCTTCCGGGAAACAGACCAATCACTGTTGTGTCTTGACCCAATCCCAATTGTGGCCTGACCACATCAGGTGAACGAGAACTAATAACCTTATCCACCAGTGGATGTCCGACAAAACTTACCGGAATATTGGCCCGTTCGTAGTAGGCCTTTTCAAACTTGAATATCACCGCCATATGATCGATCAGGCGTCCAATTTTATGGATTCGCCTGGGTCGCCATGCCCATACCTGGGGACTGATATAAAATAAAACCCTGATGCCAAGCTCGCGGGCGTGACGCGCCATTTTCAGATTAAATTCTGGATAGTCGACCAACACCAGTAGATCGGGGCGCGTTTTGTCAAGCTGCTGTTTGACTATCGCCATCGCGCGTTTGATATCAATCCAGTGTTTTAGCACCTCGATCAAACCCATTACCGCGATTGCCGATGAGTCGAAAAACACTTCGACACCCGCTTTCTGCATTTCGGTAGCGCCCATACCGCTGATGAAAATATCCGGGTTTAATTGTCTGATGTGGCTAACGAATTCGGCCGCATGAGCATCACCGGAAGCTTCGCCGACCAGTATCATAATGTGTGGGTCAGGCACAGGCGTCCAATATCGCTTCACAAACGGTCTCGACCTGTTGTTCGGTCATCTCGGGGAATATCGGAAACGATAGACAACGCTGAGAGATATCATCGGTAACCGGTAGTGCCGTGGTATTGGTATCGGCAAATGCCTGCTGTCGGTGCAATGGGACCGGGTAATAGATTGCGCAGGCAATTTTTTGGGAGAGTACCGAATCTCGCAGTTGATCACGATTGTCGGCTAATAATGTGTATTGATGAAACACATGATCCCGGTCATCAGGAATCGCTGGAAGCTCTAGTTCAGTATCCGCAAGCAGCCGATTATAAGTCTGCGCTACTCGTAAGCGATTTTGATTGAATTCATCAATATGCTTCAGTTTAATACGCAGAATCACCGCCTGCAATTCATCCAGCCTGCTGTTGTAACCGATTACATCGTGGTGGTATCTGTGGCTGCTGCCGTGATTACGATAAATTCGAATTTGCTTGGCAACTTCATCGTCATTTGTGGATATCAGCCCCCCGTCGCCATAAGCGCCAAGATTCTTGCTTGGGTAAAAACTAAACGCCCCCGCCTGGCCCAGGGCGCCGGTCATTCGTCCACGGTATCGACTGCCAAACGATTGTGCACAGTCTTCTATGATCAGCAAGTCATATTGCTCCGCAATAGCCTGTAATTCATCCATGTCTGCGGCCCGGCCAAACAGGTGTACTGGCAGTATTACCCGGGTCCTGTCAGTAACAGCGGCGTTCACTTTCTGTGGATCGATATTCAAGGTATCGGCCTGAATATCGACAAATACCGGTCTTGCGCCGAGGTATCGAATGGCTTCGCCGGTGGCGGCAAATGTGAATGCCGTGGTAATAATTTCGTCACCGGGTTTAATTCCCGCGGTAAGCAAAGCCAGGTGTAATGCATCAGTACCAGACGCGCAGCCAAGTGCGTGCCTGACTTCGAGGTAGTCGGCCGTTTCCCGCTCAAAAGCCTCCACATTTGGGCCAAGTATAAAACATGACTCGGATAGCGATTGTAGTAGTGCAGGGTCAATTTCAGATTTCAGGTTTTCGTATTGACGCTTCAGATCAACCATGGGTATGTTCATATTGCGGCCTTAATTTGAGAGGTTATCTCTATCGCGGTTTCCAGGGCTCGTTTGCCGTCTTCGCCATTTACCTTTGGGCGTCTCCCGTTCTTAATTGCCGCAATAAAATCCTGTATTTCGAGATTCAACGCGTCATTATCGCCATAGCTGCGTTCTTCATGGGTGATATTCTTAAACCCGGCCTCGTTATCGGTTTTCCCCTTGCGGTTTATCGATAAAATTTTCTTCAGGAGATCGGCTGAAATATACATATCTTTTTGAAATATGCGTAGTTTTTGCTCATGTTTCTGGCTGATTCGACTCGCGGTAACATTTGCTACACATTCATTTTCGAATTCTATACGCGCATTTGCTATATCGATGCTATCTGACAATACCGAAAGCCCACTGGCGGAAATATGCTTAACAGGACTGTCAATCAGGTTCAGGATGATGTCGATATCATGAATCATTAAATCCAGGATTACGCTAATATCGGTCGACCTCGAGGTAAAAGGAGCAAGACGCGTGGACTCGATAAACTGCGGTTCCTGTAGCAATTCGCCTATATCCATCATCACACTGTTAAATCTTACGATATGTCCGACCTGTAGCACGAGGCGATTTTTTTGGGCGATTTCGATCAATGTGGATGCTTCCTCGATCGTTTCAGTGATCGGTTTTTCTATCAAACAGTGAATTCCTGCTTCCAGAATATCTCGCGCAATTTTATAATGCAGGCTGGTTGGGACAGCGAGACTGACCGCGTCGACCTGGGACAGGATGTCATGGTAGTCGCTAACTGCTCGGGTCCCATGTTTTTGAGCGATTTGCTCTGCGTTTTTCGGGTTGTTGTCGACGACCGCCAGCAAATCGCAATCGGGTGAGGCAGCATATTTGTCAGCATGCCATTTTCCTAAATGGCCAACACCGATAACAGCGATCTTGAGTGTCTGAGACATAGCGAAATTGATAATTATTATGCGACACATTATATATGGGTGCTTTGATAGATGGGAAGCTCATCGCCGGCGTTGATGAAGCCGGTTGGGTGAGGGGCGAAACCAAACAGCTCCTTCGGCGAGCAACACATCGCCTGGAAATCGATCATCTCGAGGCCGAGCAGCGGCACGCCCGCGCGCGCGCCCAGCACATAGCCGTCGCCGGTCACCTGCGGCGGATTGTCGTTGACGTAGAACAGCCCCGAGCCGCCGCCGGCGCACAAGATCACCGTGCGCGCGGCGTAGGCGACCAGCGCGCCGCCCGCGTAATCGACCCCCCAGGCGCCGACGACGCGCTCGCCGTCCTTGACCAGATCCATCACGGCGGTGAGCGAGTGG
>JACZQS010000184.1 GCA_022545625.1 Pseudomonadota bacterium | reverse complement strand
AACAAAACCATCCTCTGTAGATTCGTTTAGCAGTTGCGTGAATAGGCGCGTAACACGGGTAAAAAACTCCTGATACGATAGTTGTCCGTAACCGTCGAGCTCACCGTCGCAGTCGTAGCAGCAAATTAAATCGATATCGGAAGAGAAATTGAGTTCGCGACCACCTAGCTTACCCATTGCAATAATGTTCAGTTCGATCATGTTGCCATCTCCATCGAACGGCTGGCCATGTTTCGCGGCTAGATAATTATGGCTGGCTGCGAGAGCCATGCGAATTAGACGGTCAGCCAGATCGCTGAGATGGGCGAGAGTTGCTTGCAGTATATTTTTATCGACTACATCAAGGTAGATGATCTCAATCAGCTTGCGATGGCGAAGCTGGCGTAATCGGTGTTTTACCTGAACGATGCCCTGGGCCTCGCCATCGACAAGATGGAAATCACTTTCGTCGAGTTCAAAATGTTTTAACGCCTGGAGCCGGTTCAATAGTGTTGGCTCGCGGCAGAGCTGCCCCAGGGCGTAAGAACTGGCTATAGCCAATTGTTGAATCTTGAGTTGAAACTCTTCGCTGAAGTTATTCCTGTCGGATTGCAGCGGGGGCAGAAGCTGTAACCAATGATACTGGTCGTCCTGCAATAGTGGATGTATCGACAATTCCTGGGCCATATAATTGTTAATTTAAATGTAAATGAGAAAGTTTATTATTTACATTAGCATTCATGTTATTTAATATCGCCTTGATTGATGCCTGTCTGTTCGATGATTTATTAAACCTGAGTATTTGTCATAATGCACAAAAAATTCCTGTTAATTGCAGCCATGCTGTTCGCGATTGTGATATCTGCTATCTCAGGGACCGTTACCTCACAATCCGCCGAGGTCAATATCTACTCTGCGCGCAAGGAAAGCCTGATCAAACCACTACTCGATCAGTTTAGCGCTGAAACGGGTATTAAAACTAATTTAATTACCGCCAGTGCCGACAAGTTACTCACACGCATGATCAATGAAGGCAGGAATACACCAGCGGATATTCTCATCACTGTTGATGCAGGCAGATTATTTCGCGCCCGCCAGGCCGACATATTTCAGCCGATTAAAAGCCAGAAGATTGAACAGCTTGTACCGTCGAACCTGCGCGATCCGGAGAATTACTGGATCGGATTGTCGCAACGCGCTCGGGTTATTTTTTATGTAAAGGACAGGGTCAACCCGGCGCAATTATCGACTTACGAAAACCTTGCCGATCAGCAATGGAAACACCGTATCTGTATTCGCGGATCTGACAATATCTACAATCAGTCATTGGTTGCATCGTTGATCGCAGCGAATGGCAAGGCGGCAACGCAGCAATGGGCGAATGCCCTGGTGGGCAATATGGCGCGTCCACCCCAAGGTGGTGACCGCGATCAAATCAAGGCAGCGGCCGCAGGCCAATGTGATATAGCAATCGCGAACACCTATTATTTTGCTAGGATGCTGGAAAATAAAAAAGATCCCAGCCAGTCTGAGGCCGCTCAAAAGATGGCTATTTTCTGGCCGAACCAGCAGGGACGCGGTGCCCATGTCAATATCAGTGGTGCTGGCATCAGCAAATACTCCCGCAACCTGGATAACGCGCACAAATTGCTTGAATTTCTCGTCAGTCCTGCGGCGCAGAGCTGGTATGCGAATGCCAACTACGAGTACCCGGTTAACCCCAGTGTGAAACCAGGCGGACTGATAGCTAGCTGGGGAACCTTTAAAGCCGATGCGATTGATTTATCGAAGTTGGGCGAGTTAAATGCTGAGGCAGTAAAGACGATGGACAGGGCAGGCTGGAAATAAGATAGTGCAATGCAGGGTATCTCTGAAAATTCACTCGGTTGGGTAATTCGGTACCGAACTAGTGAACTGCTGAAAGGCTGGTGGCAACCCGGTATATTGCTGGCCGCGCTGATATTCAGTATTCCAGTTTTAACCATCGCCAGCTTTTTACTTCAACCCTCGGGTGACGTCTGGCAGCACCTGGTCGATACGGTACTAACCGACTATTTGATTAACTCTGCGCTGCTGACGCTTGGCGTGGGCCTGGGTACGCTATCGATTGGTGTCACCTGTGCCTGGCTCACCAGCCTGTGCCAGTTTCCCGGGAAAAAACTGTTTATTTGGGCTTTGCTATTGCCGCTGGCAATGCCTGCTTACATCATTGCCTATACCTATACCGGGATGTTCGACTTCGCCGGGCCGGTACAAACCCTGATTCGGGACTGGACCGGGTGGGGATATGGTGATTATTATTTCCCCGAGGTGCGCTCGCTGGGTGGGGCGATAGTTATGTTATCGCTGGTACTTTATCCCTATGTTTATTTGTTGGCCCGGGCTGCTTTCCTGGAGCAATCGGTTTGTGTTATCGAGGTCAGCCGAACTCTCGGTTGTAACGCCTGGTCCAGTTTTTACCGGGTTGCCTTACCGCTTGCGCGTCCAGCGATCGTGGCGGGTCTGTCACTTGCACTGATGGAAACCCTGGCGGATTATGGAACGGTTTCCTATTTCGGGCTCGGGGTATTTACCACCGGCATATTTCGCACCTGGTTCGGCCTGGGAGATAGCGCGGCGGCGGCCAAGCTGGCCGCAATATTACTATTGTTCGTGTTTACCCTTATCGTAATCGAGCGTTGGTCTCGCAATCGCGCCCAGTATCACCACACTACCAATCGTTACCGCCAACTGCCACAATTCCAACTAACCGGTTTTCGCGCGTTGATCGCATTCGTCGCTTGTTTATTACCACTTTTATTTGGATTTTTGTTGCCCGCATCGCAACTGGGCCTCTGGGCGCTGGATACCTACACGGTGATGGTCGACGCCTCGTTTATCAGGCTTACGCTTAACACCATACTACTCGGTCTTTCTACCGCGGTGCTCGCGGTCTTGCTGGCGTTATTTTTCGCTTACGGTAAACGTGTATTAGCCAGTAAACTGGTGTTTGCGTCGGTCCGTGTCGTGGCTACCGGCTATGCGGTCCCGGGTACAATTATCGCGGTTGGAGTGATTATTCCGCTGGCCTGGTTTGACAATACACTGGACGCCTATATGCGTGACCAGTTTGAAATATCGACGGGCTTGCTTCTCAGTGGCACGCTGTTTGCGGTGATGTTTGCCTACCTGGTTCGATTTCTTGCGGTATCGATTCAATCGGTCGAATCGGGATTGGCAAAAATCAGGCTTTCGATGGATGAAGCAGCGAGATCAATGGGCTATAAACCAGCCGAAACCTTGTTCAGGATTCATTTGCCACTGATGAAAGGCTCGGTGCTCACTGCATTGCTGATCGTCTTTGTCGATGTCATGAAGGAGTTGCCGGCAACATTAATCTTGCGGCCATTCAATTTTAATACGTTGGCGGTTCGTGCATTCGAACTGGCGTCCGATGAACGTCTGGCCGATTCGTCCACCGCAGCGCTGATGATTGTCGCCGTCGGCTTGTTACCGGTTATTCTATTGAGTAAAAGTATTGCCAGTTCGAGGGCCGGTTCGTGACCTCCCAACTCGATATCGAAAATCTGGATGTCAGCTATGGCGATAATCAGGTTTTAAGGCAGGTATCGTTTTCGCTGCAGCCGGGTAACATAGGTTGCATTCTCGGCCCGAGCGGGTGCGGCAAGACCACGGTGTTAAGAGCGATAGCCGGTTTTGAGCCGGTACTTGGTGGTCGAATATTGATCAACCAGGTAGAAGTCAGTTCGAGCATTTTTTGTATCGCACCCGAAAAACGCGACATAGGCATGATATTTCAGGATTTTGCCCTGTTTCCTCACTTGTCGGTCGCCGACAATATTGGTTTCGGATTAAAAACCTGGAATGTCAGGCAACAACAGACCCGCGTCCGCGAATTGCTTGCCATTACCGGGATGCTGGCTTATGGCCAGGCCTACCCGCATCAGTTGTCGGGTGGGCAACAGCAGCGGGTCGCCTTGGCGCGCGCGATGGCTCCACGGCCGGGCCTGCTATTAATGGATGAACCTTTTTCGGGTATGGATATTGATTTGCGCAAACAGCTTGCACGCGAAGTGCGCAATATTCTAAAACAGGAGAAACTTACCGCGATCCTGGTAACCCATGATCAACACGAGGCATTTGCGATTGCGGATAATATTTGTGTGATGGATGAAGGCAGGATCCAACAGCAGGACTCTGGTTATAACCTCTATCACCAGCCAGCGAATCGATTCGTGGCGAATTTTATAGGGCAGGGGGTGATTATTCCCGCAACCGTCGAGAGTTCGCATTCCGTTCGTACCGAACTGGGTTGTATCCAGGGCAAGCTACCCATTGACAGCGAAACGGGAACGGCGGTAGACGTACTGATTCGCCCCGATGATGTGATCCATGACGACAATTCCAGCGAGACCGCAATTGTTATCGACAAGTCATTTCTGGGTGCTGATTTTCTGTATTATTTACGTATGGACAGCGGTATCGAGGTATTGTGCCTCGCGCCCAGTCACCATAATCACAAGATAAACGAACGTATCGGCATTCGTCTCGATGTCGATCATCTAGTGATATTTGACCGAATTTGAATGGGATTCATGGGCCATACTCGAATGATCTGAATAATATCAAGGAGCCTGACCCCTTGATAATCCGTGGTTATTTCAGTCTGGTCTTTAACGCCTCAAGCACCTGGTTGCCATCGGAACCCTGAACCGTAAGCAATAAGCCTTCATCTCTATAAAAACCGATCAGTGGCGCGGTTTGCTCTGAATATACCTGCAAACGGTTCAGGACCGCTTCTTCGGTTTCGTCATCGCGTTGAACGATATCGCCACCGCATACATCGCAAATACCCTCCACCTTCGGCGGTTTCGATTTTACGTTATAGATTGCACCGCACTGGGTACAGGTACGGCGTGTCGCCAGGCGATCGATGATCACGTCTGTTGGGATATCAAGTTCGAGCGCGCAGTCTAGCTTTTCACCCATTTTTCCCAGCAGCAGCTTTAATGCTTCTGCCTGCGGAATAGTCCGTGGAAATCCATCGAGCAGGTAGCCGACCTTGCAATCATCCTGTTTCAGTCTTTGTTCCATAATTCCCATGATCAAATCGTCGCTGACCAGGTCTCCAGCCTTCATTACCGCCTCCGCCTGTTTACCCAGTTCAGTTCCTTCGGCTACAGCGGCGCGCAGAATATCACCGGTAGATATTTGTACCGAACCGTCATACCCGGTTAATACCTTAGCGATAGTGCCCTTACCGGCACCCGGCGGTCCCAACAGGATAATTTTCATATTAGTTTCTCCGACCTCGTTTTCTTATTCTACAAATAATGCCATTTTCCGATTTTAACAGGTGATGGCAACTCGTCATTCTTAATTGTTTGTATCGCCGCCTTGCAAGGTGACGGTCAGATTACGACGATGCGGGCTGGTCCGGTGTTCCCACAGATAGATTCCCTGCCAGGTACCCATTGCCAGGACCCCATCGCAGATCGGGATGCTGATTTCGCTCTGAGTCAGAATCGATCGAATATGAGCCGCCATATCGTCGGGTCCTTCCGCGTCGTGTAGATAGGCCGGATCGCCGTCTTTTACTAGCCTGGAGA
>JACZQS010000183.1 GCA_022545625.1 Pseudomonadota bacterium | reverse complement strand
GGGTTAATCTCGAAGCGGTCATCGGCACCGGCGCCAAGGGTCGAATTTTGAAACAGGATGTAATGGCCCATATAAAGGCTGCGATGTCTTCCCCTGGCACAGGTGCGGCAGGCGGACTGGCAGTCGCTGCAATGCCGGAGATTGATTTTTCCAGGTTCGGCGAAATTGAAATGGTTCCACTGAGTCGAATCAGGAAAATATCCGGTGCCCATCTGCATCGCAGCTGGGTCAGCGTGCCGCACGTTACCCAGTTTGACGAGGCCAATATCACCGATCTCGAGGCATTCCGTAAATCACTCGCCAAAGAGGCAGAAAAAAGAGGGGTTCGATTGACGCTTCTGGTTTTTATGATGAAGGCCCTGGTTGCATCGATGCAGGAATTTCCAGATTTTAATGCATCGCTGGAAGCTGGCGGTGATCGGCTGATACTGAAAAAATACTTTCACATAGGCGTGGCGGTCGATACGCCGAATGGTTTGGTGGTGCCGGTAATTCGTGATGTCGATCAAAAGGGCTTGTATGATCTGGCGGGCGAACTGGCAGCAACCGCCGCGCGTGCACGAGAGGGTAAGCTGTCACCGACGGATTTGCAGGGTGGCTGTTTCACTATATCGAGTCTGGGTGGTATCGGTGGCACCCAGTTTACCCCGATCGTGAACGCACCCGAAGTCGCAATTTTGGGGATTGCGAGAGCCAAAATGCAACCGGTTTACGCAGCCGATGGCAGTTTTACGCCGGGTCTGATCCTGCCGCTGGCATTGTCTTACGATCATCGCGTGATTGATGGCGCACAGGGGGCCAGGTTCACCAGTTATCTGAGCCAGGTAATCACAGATATTAGAAGGGTGTTACTGTAATCATGAGTATAAAAGAACTGATTTTACCGGATATTGGCGGTTTCGAGAGTGTTGAAATTATAGAACTACACGTGGCGGTTGGCGATACGGTGAGCAAGGAAGATCCTATCCTGACCCTGGAGTCGGACAAGGCGACGATGGATATTCCATCACCCTACGACGGCACTATCAGCGAACTCAGTGTAGCGGTTGGAGACAAGATTTCAGAGGGTGGAAAACTGGGTAGCGTCAAAATTATTGACAGCCAACAAGCCGCCGACAAATCAGCTTCGGATGTAAAAAAGCAACCCAGGGCATCATCAGCTGTTGCAGAGTCAGCGGCGACCAGGAGTACCGAGGTGCTGGTGTTGGGTGCCGGGCCCGGTGGATATACAGCCGCATTCAGGGCCGCTGACCTGGGCAAAAAAGTGATCATGGTCGAACGCTATGAAACGCTCGGCGGTGTTTGTCTGAATGTTGGTTGCATCCCGTCCAAGGCACTGTTGCATACTGCGCAGATCATCAACGAGGCCGCCCATATGAAAGCCAACGGGGTCGATTTCGGTAAGGTCAAGATCGATTTGAAAGGTGTTAACGGATTCAAGGACAGGGTGGTCACCAAGCTGACCGGTGGACTGAAACAGTTGGCCAAACAACGCAAGGTTGAACTGGTGACAGGTGTCGGTGAATTTATTGATCCCAATCACATCAAGGTCGTCAGTGGCAGCAATGAAACTATCATTCAGTTCGAACACTGCATCATTGCTGCAGGCTCGCAGGCAACCGAAATCCCTTCGTTTCCTTATGATGATAAACGTTTGATGGATTCTACCGGTGCGCTGGAATTGACCAATGTGCCTAAAAAGTTGTTGATTATCGGTGGTGGAATTATCGGACTCGAAATGGCGACTGTTTATCACGCAATCGGATCAGAAATTACCGTGGTCGAATTTATGGATAGCCTGATCCCGGGTTGTGACAAGGACCTGGTAAGGCCATTGAGCAAAATTATAAAGAAACGCTACAAAGAGATATATCTGAGTACAAAAGTGACCGAAATCAAGGCTCAGAAAAATGGTTTAAAAGTGAGTTTTGAGGGGACAAAAGCACCAGATCCCCAGGTTTTTGACAAGGTCCTGGTGGCTGTCGGACGCCGACCTAACGGATTCAAGATTGGCGCTGAAAAAGCCGGTATTGAGGTCGATGAAGCAGGCTTCATCCAGGTTGATAAGCAGATGCGTACCAGTGTCAGCAACATATTTGCGATAGGAGATATTGTCGGCGACCCGATGCTGGCTCACAAGGCAACCCACGAAGCCAAGGTTGCCGCAGAGGTGATCAGTGGCATGAAATCAAGCTTTGAGCCGATGGCTATACCTTCGGTCGCCTATACCGATCCGGAAATAGCCTGGATGGGGTTGAGCGAAACCGAGGCTAAAGAGCAGGGAGTAGCGTACGAGAAAGGTGCTTTCCCCTGGGCGGCCAGCGGACGCTCTCTCGGCCTGGACCGCGATGAAGGCTTGACCAAGGTGATTTTTGATAAGGAAAGCAAGCGTATTCTCGGGGCTGGTATGGTCGGTCCCAACGCTGGTGAACTGATCGCCGAGGCGGTCCTGGCACTGGAAATGGGCGCCGATGCAGAGGATATAGGGTTAACCATACATGCCCACCCGACCCTGTCAGAGACTTTCAATTTTGCGGCTGAAATGGTGGAAGGGACTATTACTGATTTGTATATCCCGAAAAAGAAGTAAACCCGCGATCGTGGATATGGATTTACTCCATTATTCTGAAACTGGTAATGGCGAACCGCTGATCATTTTGCACGGATTGTTCGGGTCGAACAAAAACTGGCAATCACTGGCCAGGGTATTTTCCCGGCATTTTAAGGTCTTCTCGCTCGACCTGCGCAATCACGGCCAGTCATTTCATCACCAGGAAATGAATTATCCGGTAATGGTCGAGGACGTATATCGTTTAATCTGTCATCTGGAAATCGATTCATGTGCGCTGATTGGACACAGCATGGGCGGCAAAACTGCCATGTTGCTGACCCTGAAACACCCGGAACTGGTCTCACAGCTGGTCGTCGCCGACATCGCTCCGGTAGCCTATTCGCATGCATACAGCCACCTGATAGACCCGATACTGGGTTTAAAACTGGATCAGCTGGATAGTCGATCAGCGGTTGACAAGGTTTTACAGCGAGATATTCCTGACACCTTGTTGCGTAATTTTCTGTTGCAGAACCTGGAGCGCAAGGCGGGGCATTGGCGCTGGAAAGTTAATTGGACAGCAATAGATCGACAAATGTATCATTTGACCGGATTTCCGGTCCTGCCCCCGGCGTGGAAAATTGGAACCCAGACCCAGTTTATTCGTGGCGAACATTCCGATTATATCGGTGCCGCCGAAGAATCAGAGATCGCAGTTCACTTCAAGGACGCGTCTATCAAGACAATTGCGAACGCGGGTCACTGGTTACATGCCGAGCAACCCGAGATTTTTTCCCAGATTACGCTAAAATTTTTATTATAATTAAGTTCTCTAGATACTTGATCTATGTATATTTTGATTAGCCCGTGACTAACCCGAAATCAAATTTATGGCAACCTGGTTTGACCGGGTGCTTGTTTGTCCTCACCTACCTGCTCAGTACCACCCAGAGTATCGGATCGCTTGAAAACGAGCTTTTTTTGTTCATTTTGAAATTGCTGCCGGCAGATCGGGAGTTTTTCGCGCTGTCCTCAACCAATCTAGCCCCACCGTGGGCGGTGTTACTGCTATATGGCATTTTGTTGGTTATTCTTTTCATCAAATACTGGCGGACCGGGACTACGGCGATATCACTGGTAATGGTTGGCATTATCCTTTTTGGTTTATTGATGACCGAAGTGTTGCTGGTAATTTTCAGTCAGATTTACCTGCCGGTGGGTCTACTAGCGCTAGCTGTAATACTGGCTGCGGCAATATTCTGGGTTGCAGGTTGGTATCGTCGGATGCGCTCAAACGTTATTTCCGGTCAGGACTCCCTGTCCCTGGCTGAAATTCGAAATCAAATCGCAGAGGGTGAACTTGAATCTGCCCTGGTGAGGTTAAAAAAATCTAAATACAACGACGGACTGCTTGAGGTTGGATACGAGTTGGGTGCCCTGCTTGAAGCTGGTAAAGACTGGGCAAGCGCATTAAATTTATATAAATGGTTGTTGCAATATGACCCGGGTCTGGACGACCTGGTTGCCAGAATTGAAGAAATCAGGTTTAAGCAGGGGCCTGGTAGAAAAAAAATTAAACAAGATGATACCCTCCATATTATTGGCCACTACGAGCTGCGTAAGAAGATCGCACAGGGGGCGTCGGCTACTGTATACGAGGCCTACGATATGCGAACCCAGAACCGGGTGGCACTAAAAGTCATGTCTTCGGATATGGGAACAGAAATCGAACGCGATCGAATCAACCAATGGTTACACGAAGCAGAAATCATCTCCCAATTCGAACACCCTAATATTGTAAAAATCCATGACGCCGCGAAATACCGGGATACCGCTTATATCGCGATGGACTATATTTCGGGCTACCCGATGACATTACGCTTGCGAAAACGCGAGTATATAACGGTTGGAGAATGTATTCGGATTTCTAAATCGGTTTTAAGCGCGCTTTCAGTAGCGCACGATCATGGGGTTATTCATGGTGATATAAAACCGGCAAACATCATGTATGACGAAAATCTGGACAACTATATTCTCACCGATTTCGGTGCAGCCTATACCGAACGTGAAGACCGGCAAGCCAGCAACACAATCGTTGGTACCCCGGCTTATATGTCACCCGAGCAGCTCGAAGGCAAGAAGCTCGATGGACGCTCTGATTTATTTTCATTAGCCGTAACCCTGTATCACCTGCTAACCGGTCATCAACCCTTCACCGGCGATAACCTGTATCAGTTGAAGAAAAGTATCATTAATGACGAGCCTGATCTGGATCATATCACGCTGCCGGTCGGAATTATGGAAGTAATCATTAAAGCCCTTGAGAAAAAGGCCTACATGCGTTTCGCCGACGCGCAGCAAATGCTCACCGCGGTGGAGTATTGTGAAGCGCAGTTAAAACAACGATTACAGGGTAAAAACTAGTAGGTTTCAGATCAAAAAAAGCCGCCTCTGATAAGGCGGCTAATAGGGTATTTCAAATACGCTTCTTAATCGTTGGAACCATGTTTCAAGCTGCCAGGTTGGCCCAGCTAGTTAGCTTCCAGAAGTGAGACTGTCATTGTCGACTGGTCTTAAAGTTCTGATAATTTAACCACTGTAAAAATTCCTGATATTCTTCGGACTCCCTGTCTTCTGTCCTCAGCTGATTCCACCTCTTGAACTGTTCAAACTCGGCTTTTTCATCCAGAGCTATTGAACTCACTTGATCTTGTTTTACTGATACCTGTTTTTGCTCCGAGCTGTACACGGTCTTTTTTTCATCGGAAAAAAGACGTCCGGTATCTACCCACTCATTCGAATTATCAAAACCATCGTCAGCCGGTCCGGTCACCGCACAGGCACCGAGAAGAAAAGTGCATAGAAATAATGTGGCGCTGTCAATGTTGGAATCATAGAAATCGGGGAAGCGACCCCTGGCACTAGTGTGATATAGAAAATAGTAGACCACCCGGGTTCTCCCAATAAGCTCCTATACTGATGTAGATGGCAACAGATATAAATATTAATAGGGCAGCTTTCCACCTGGTGCTTCTTTCAAACACAAAAAACAACAACAACGGAATT
>JACZQS010000182.1 GCA_022545625.1 Pseudomonadota bacterium | reverse complement strand
GCCTTTCCGGATTTGCGCGAGGATGAGATTAACCCTGGGATATCGTGCAGCGTACCTTTACCGTAATCGGACAGTACCACGACATCGCAGGCTCCAAGGGTTTTTTGAAACCGCTTGAACAATTGTTTGCTATCGGCTGCAGAAAAACTATCCTCGAAGTCGAGTCGTATTAACTGTTGGTTTCGGCTCATCACGCGTAGTTTCGTGATAGTGCTGCAATTCTCTGGTACAACAAAATGACATTCGACATTCTGATCGATCAACATGGTTTTTAATGTCGAAGCAGGTTCGTCAGAGCCAACCAGTGCGAGTAAATCCACCCCGCCGTGTAAAGCGGCGATATTGAGCGCCACGTTACCCGCGCCACCAGCACGTTGTTCTATATCTCCAACCTTTACGATCGGTACAGGCGCTTCTGGAGAGATACGAGAAGTCCCGCCGTACCAGTAACGATCCAGCATCAGATCGCCGATCACCAAAACTCGACCAGTACTAAAATCAGGGAGATGTAGTTTCATAGTGTCTTTAGGGACGCGCAGCGTGAACCGGCAAAATCCTATATTAGTTAGGTACTTATTTCCAACGTTTTCGCGCTCTCAATAATCAGTCAAAAGATTAACCGATGATTCGGGTAATCAGGATATTGGGCTAGCAGTCTGTCGAACTTAGGGAATCGTAGCGAGCATGGTGGGAGAGTGGAACCAGATTTTCCCGATTTTGAGGCGCATAGTGGATCCTACGCAACGATAAATCGGGGGAATATGGGCCGCTCTCCCACCAGCGCAGTAGGTTCTTCCTAAGTTCGACAGACTGCTGTATCTTCTTCAAGCTACCAATAATCGGTAGAATATGGACAAGATCGCCAATTGCCGAGAGCCCGAAAATACACAGGAATCCTGGTTCTTTGAGAAAACCAATCGTGGGTGAATATGGAGCAGATAACGCAAATCGAGAATTGTCATATCCTGCACGATGAAGATGTCGTGGGCAAACTCGAGCGCAAACATTTCGACCTGGCCTACTGGCAGGCTAAAGTTGAATCCGAAACTGTAATTGCTGGCCGGGGGGGCAGCATTAAAATTGACCTGGATGGAAGCCCGGCAATTTTACGCCAATATCTACGTGGCGGCATGTTCACCCAGGTATCGACTGACCGTTACCTGTGGCTTGGCAGGGGTCGAACTCGCGCCTGGCGGGAATGGTCTATGCTGAAACTGGCCCTCGATGCGGGTATGCCGGTTCCAACGCCTCTTGGTGTTTGTGTCTGCAGAGATGGACTATTGTATCGAGCTGCTATTATTACCGCCTACATTAAGAATTCAGAAACGCTTGCTGAACGAATAGCACATAGCGAGTTAGGCCCGAAATCCTGGCACCGACTCGGATTATTGCTGAAGCAATTTCAGCATCATTGCTTTCGCCATGCGGACTTGAACGCGAATAATTTATTGGTGGACCAACAGGGTAAATTTTATATTATCGATTTTGATAAGGCACGGGTGATGAAAAATCTGGATAACTGGCAGTGGTCGCCATTGCTTCGATTGCAGCGTTCGTTGGAAAAAATTAATCGGCAGCAGAAACTTCATTATCGGCGCGCCGACTGGCAGGCTTTAATTGATGGCTATCAATCGGCTGTTTTATAAATAGGGCTTAATTTCGTTTAAATAGTCCTCAAGAATCCCCGCTCTTTGGCTAACCGCCCGATGAGCCTGTATTCCAAGTTCCCTGGCCTGGTTTGGATTCCCTAGTAGGTATTCGATATTTTGCCAGCAGGCAGTGATATCCGTGACCTGAATTATACCGCTTCCTTTACCCATGAGTTCAATATCTTCACGGATATTAGCATCCGAAGGACCGGTGATGATCGCACAGCCCAGCGCGGCAGGTTCGATCAAATTGTGGCCCCCCGTCTGATCGAATGAACCCCCCATAATAACGATTAGGGCGTGGGCCATCAGCGCCTTGAGTTCACCCAGGGTATCAGCCAGGTAAACTTCGGTCTGTGGGTTTATTGACTGGGACAGGCTGCGGGTCGAATAGTTGATTCCCAGTCGCGATAGTTGTTGTTGTAACGCCTTGCTGCGCGTTGGATGTCTCGGCGCTATCACAATCAATAGCTTCTCAACGCTGGCAGGGCGGTGTGCAAGCAGTAACGATTCTTCATTGTCATGACTTGAAGCGAGCAAAAGATAGTCGCGCTCAATAATTCTTGGATAATTGGGTGATAAATCGATAGCGGATTTGAGATTGCCAACGATCTTTATTTTTTGTTGCGGGGCACCGAGTTGGATTAAATTTTCCCTATCATTGTCATTGCGGGTTAAATACAGTGAGATGTAGCGCATGGTGCGGTGTAAAAGGCTGTGAATCAGGCGCGGCGATTTAAGAGTCTTGCGGGACAGGCGGGCATTAAGCTGAACGATTGGAATTCCCCTGCGGGCCGTCTGATAAAGCAGCTCAGGCCACAGTTCAGTTTCCATCAGGAGACATAATTTAATATTGCGTTGCTGAATAAAGCCTGCGCAAATCCAGCTGATATCGATCGGAATGATGCCTGGTTCGACACTGTCACCAAAATTGCGCTGAATAGTACGGTATCCGGTGGCGGTAAAACTGGTAAATAAAATGGCTTCACCCTGGTTGCACAAAGCCCTGATCAATGGCGTGACCGCTTCGGTTTCGCCTACCGATGCAGCATGAACCCAGACCAGGGGTTGCATCGATCTTTTTTTACTACCCCGGAGGCGCGATTTAAGATAACCGGAAAATTTCTGCTTATGCCCATGCCATATCGCGTGAACTAGCCACAGGGGCAGGAAAAGAAACGATATCAGCCGATAAATTACTCCTGGGGATTGCAGGGTCATGGATAGATAGCAGGCTCACCCGGCGGTCGCGTCTTAAAACGCTTGTGGGCCCACAGATACTGTTCTGGATTTTGGCGCACAAACTTCTCGATCGAGGCATTGATCGCAGTAGCATCTCTCACATCATCACCGGAAGGAAAATCCACTAGTGGTGTTTCTATCCAGATTATATAACCCGAACCATCCTTCTTGCGCTCCGGATAAAAAGGCAGCATTGCCCCGCCAGAAGATTGAGCGATCCGTGAACCGGCTGATATAGTTGCGGTTTGCACACCCATGAAAGGAACGAAAACATTTTTTTCATTGGGAAAATTTTGATCTGGAGCATACCAGGTTGGTATCAGTTTTTTTATTCCCCTGATCATCTGGCGCGTATTTTTTCTCGATATTACATTTTCAAGATAACTTTTTCTGCGCGTGTAGAGGTAACTATCGAACAGGCGATTTTTTTGCGTACGGTACATCGCCTGCAACGGCATTGACAGGGTGAACAACCGTCCGCCTATTTCCAGGCTGGTAAAGTGACCGGTGAGTAATATGACGCCACGCCCGCTATCTAATACTGCTTCGATATGTTCCCGCCCGCGAATTTCTACCAGCGACCGGAGTCGGTCTTCAGACCACCACCAACACATCGACATTTCGAGTAATGCAATGCCTAAATTTTGATAACTGGCATTTTTAATTTTGTTGCGTTCAGCTACCGATTTTTCAGGAAAGCAGAGTTGCAGATTAATATCGACTACTCGTTGGCGCTTTGGGGACAGGATTTGAATTATTTTGCCAAATACACCACCCAGCAATATTTGGCAACGATAAGGAAATAGGGCAATCGTCCGTAATATACCGAGGTTTATCCACATCGGCCAGAACCTGGGGTGCCAGTAATCCCGGGCCCTGAAATCATCAGAAACGTGCCTGGCCATACTCTAAGGAGCCTCTGATTAATTCTGAGTCATTTAGATGTGAAGTGACTACAGTCCAGATCAAGGCACCATTCGCAGGTAAAGCTCAATGCATTCGCCTCGCTCAAAGGGCCAGGCTTGGTCAATCTATTGGCAAAATTGGTGACGATGGGCCTGCCTGACGTAACGAACAGATGTTGATTCATGAATTGATTGAAGGTTTGTTAACCAATAGCCAGAAGTTGATCTTCTCGAGGTCGCTATTGTTCAGTTTGGTCGCCTGGAAAGCGGCACGTTTCCCGGCAGAACCACTGCCGATGACGATCATATTGTAATGTGTCATTAATTATTTACCCCGTCACCAGACTTGATTTAAGTCAATCCAATCGGTTTACCGGCCATTTATTTCATTCAAGATACCGCCAATGGTCCTCGGCATGGGTGACCTCGCCTTTAGCGCCTCAGGTAATTTATTAATATGCTCGCTGGCTTCACGACGATTCTCGTATTCACCATATATTACGCCAAAAACCTCGGAGCCATTGATACTTGTCTGATAAATCCTGAATCCGGATACATCAATATTTTGTGATTCTAGTGAATCCAGGTAATTGTAATAATCCCCGGCGTTAAAATTCCTGAACCCAATCATCATAATCTGAATTGTCGCCCTGCTTTTATTCTCGCTTTCTAACCAGTGTAGTCCGTTATCGAGATCGCGCTGCAAGTGTGTGAGTTGCTGGTTCACACTATTAACCACTAATTCCTCAGGTTCATCGGCCTTGTCAGGCGCGGATTCTATCCGGGATAGCTCAATCTCTAGCAGTAAGTTCTCTGTGCCTGCAGGTTTAGTTGTATCTCGTGCTATTGGTTCGTCTACTAGCCAGCGGTTGATCTGTTCCAGGTCGGCTGTACCCAATAATCCCGATGCCTGTTTGAGTTTGAGGGTATCAATCAAATATTGGTAGCGCGCGCCCGCATAGTCTCGTTGTGCGGCATAGGTTGCGCGTAAGGAAATCAGCACGTCAATCGAGGTACGCGTGCCCACGTCGAATCCAGCTTCGGTTGCTTCCAGCGCGGTATTACTGGATTTGAGTGCCTGTTTCAGGGCAGTGACCTGGCTTATACCGGATATCACGCCAAGGTAAGCAATACGCGTATTTTGCGAGGTTAATCTTCTCTGCAATAAGGCTACGCTCCTGGCCGACTGGTAAGCGGCCTCCGCCTGCGCGCGCTCGGCGCTGATGCGCCCACCGGTATACAGCGGAACGTTGAATAAAATGGCCAGGCTAAGGTCTTGTTGCTCACCGTCGGGCAGGGTATCGTCTTCGATATCCGCATCGGAGTAGCTGGCAGTAAAATCCAGCGTCGGGTAGCGGCTCTTGTTTTTAATTTGACGTTCATGGTCAGCCGCTCGTTCGGCAGCCAGGGCGGCCAGCAGGCTTTGATTATTTTGCAATGCAATTTCGACCCAGGGTTCGCTTTGCGCCGGGACGGGCCGGTTTAACTCGAGGTTATCGCTGAGTCTTGCCGGATTGAGCGAGGGTGTCTGGCCGATGATCACCTCCAGCGCCTGGAAAGCATTATCGAGCTGATTTTCGGACAGTATCGTCTGCGCCAGGGCACTGTCGTATCGCGCCTGTGCTTCCAGCACATCGGTAATTGCAATCAGCCCGACTTCGAAGCGTTTTTGTGCCTGTTCAAGCTGGCGGGCAATAGCGGTTTCTTCGGCCCGGGCAAATTCGAGTACATCCTGAGCTGCCAGAATACTGAAGTAACTCTCGGCGACGCGCAGGATCAAATCCTGCTGGGCAACTTCGAATTCTGCCCGGGCCTGCGCCACGAAGTCT
>JACZQS010000181.1 GCA_022545625.1 Pseudomonadota bacterium | reverse complement strand
CGGTAGCGATACCCAGCAGGACTTCGACCCGAGCGCGCATTTCGCTTGCGGCCTTGTTGGTGAATGTGACTGCAAGCACGGCGAAGGGCGAGAGCCCCCCAACCTCGCATACCCAGGCGATACGATGGGTTAATACCCGGGTCTTGCCACTGCCTGCACCTGCCAGTACCAGTAGAGGCCCGGGTTCGGCGCTTACTGCCTCGCGTTGGCGGTCATTGAGGGGATCTAGCAGGTGGGATACATCCATCGAACGGCACTTATAAGGTCGGTGATATAAGGCGCGATTGTATCAGGATTTTTGTCCCAATCTCGTTACCATTTTTCCCGTGCCTCGTTATCGCTCGCTTTCGCCTCGACCCAGTTTTCGCCCTGTTCATTGGTTTCTTTTTTCCAGAAGGGCGCATCGGTTTTGAGATAATCCATGATAAATTCACAGGCTGCGAATGCCGCTTTGCGGTGGGCCGATATGACGCTAACCAGCACGATCTGGTCGGCGGGTTTTAACT
Organism: Pseudomonadota bacterium; assembly: GCA_022545625.1. Classification (GTDB taxonomy): domain Bacteria; phylum Pseudomonadota; class Gammaproteobacteria. The sequence continues at coordinate 5,127 of JACZQS010000181.1, read as the reverse complement.
CGCCGACACGATGGATAATCGCAATGTCGAGGATTTTCCAGCGCTGCCGGGCGGTCTCGGCAATTTTCTCCAGCGATTTCTCCGTCATGCCTGGATAGTGTTCCAACGTCATCTTCTGCAAACGATTTTGCGGCATATCGCGCACCAGGCCGATAAAACTGGCGACAGCGCCGACATCGCTGCGCCCCGCACAGAGTTCACGATTCACCTCGGTGATATCAAAATCTTCTTCCTGCACCTGAATTCGCATGTCAGAAACCTATGAGAGAAATTGTTCGAAACAGAAATAATCGACCTTATCGCCTGCCCGCAAGGTCTGCCCCTCGGCAATTTCGACGAAACCCTGTGCCCAGACTGCTGAACTGAGCACGCCAGAATCCTGGTTCGGATAAATTTTTGCCACCGGCGCCTGATCGTCATCGGTTTCCAGGCGCGCGCGCAAGAACTCCCGACGGCTATCAGGCTTCGGCCAGTCGAAGCCAGCTGCTACCTGAACCGCAACCGGTTTTTGCCAGGTCCTGCCCTGCAAGGTCTTGATCAATGGACAGACAAACAGGCAGAAGGTCACGAATACCGAAACCGGATTGCCGGGCAAGCCGATAAATGGCGTCGAGTTGATAGCGCCGAAAGCAAGCGGCTTACCGGGCTTGATACGAAGTCGCCAAAGATGCAGGTCCCCCAGCTGCTCGATTGCAATTCGCACATGATCCTCTTCGCCCACCGATACTCCGCCCGAACTGACCACCAGGTCGGCCTGTTGTGCCGCGTTTAACATGGCAGTTTTGGTTTCCTCCAGGGTATCGCCGACGAGGCCGAGATCGATAATTTCACAACCCAGTGCCTGCAGCATTCCCTGCAAGGTATAACGATTTGAATCATAGATTTGTCCCACCGCCAATGGTTTCCCGGGTTCGACCAGCTCATCGCCGGCTAAAAAAATGCCAACGCGAATCTTTTCGAATACCGGTAGCGATTCCAGTCCAACCGATGCCGCTAGTCCAATGTCCTGCGGGCGAAGTCGGCAACCTTTTTGCAGAATCGTATCACCGCTTCGAATATCGTTGCCGGCCCGGCGTATATTCGAGCCGCGTTCAGGGTTAATATCAAAACGGATGGTGTCACCCTTGAACTGCACCTGTTCTTGCATGATGACCAGGTCTGCACCGGCAGGAATTGGTGCCCCGGTAAATATTCTCGCTGCGGTTCCGGGCTGCAGTGGCTCCCCGGCCTCTCCGGCGGCTATACGTTGTGATACCGGGAGCTCGGTCGCACCCGACGATGCCAGGTCGGAGGTATTCAGGGCGTAACCGTCCATCGAAGAGTTATCGGCCTGCGGGACATCTATTGTCGATCGCTGGGACTCTGCCAGCACTTCGCCGAATGCCTCGAGCAATGGTTTTCTGACCACCCTTTGCAACGGAGATATTTTCGCAATTAGCTGCTCTAGTGCTTCGTCGTATGGGATCAACCGGTCTTTTGGCGGATCACACTGATTCATTGTGCTTAATCCTCTGATTGGCTCGCAGTATCGGGTTGATACCGATTGGTCAGTGTCCCGACACCCTCTATTATCACGCTGACGGTGGTATCTGGCTTCATCGTCTTGACCCCCAGAGACGTTCCACAGGCTATAACATCCCCAGGATTGAGCGTCATATCTCCTGCGATCAGGCTTACCAGATCGAGAGGTGAGAAAAACATATCAGATACGGGATAATTCTGCCGCTCTTCGCCGTTTACCACGGTTTTAACAGTCAACGAGGCCGGATCATCCAACTCGGCGATACAGGGTCCAATCACCCCAAAAGTATCGAAACTCTTGGCGCGGGTCCACTGCGGAAAAGCATCATATTTGAACAGCAGGTGGATAGCGGTAACGTCGTTAATACAGGTATATCCGAGCACGTAATCAGCGACCTCGTCGCGACTCACCCCTTTGCAGGTTTTGCCGATGACGACGCCTAGCTCACCCTCGTAAATGAGACGGCCGTCGTAACCCTCCGGATGCAGGATTTCATCACCGTGCCCGACCACACAGCTGGCTGGCTTGATAAAATAAAAAGGAAATTCCGGCGCAATCAGGTCTTGCGCATCGGCCAGTTGATGAAAATTATTCCACATCGCAACAATCTTGGTGGGCTCGCAGGGTGCCAGCAATCGCACCTCCTGCAGCTGTAGTTTCTCGCCACTGGGCTGCGGATTCTGAAAAAGTTCACCGCTATGGCAATTGATAATACCCTGCGCCAGTAATCCAAAGCCCTGTTCCCCGGCATGCTCGTAGCGTACCCACTTCTTTGTCATTGATCCCGCACCTCTAAGATATCAGTTCCACTGTTTCCAGAAATATATAATCCTGCGATCATATATTGTACAAACCTGTTCCATATTTTACCCAGACAGACTGTTAGCTTGCCTGGGTAATAAACTATCGTTTACCATCGACAGTTTGTCGGTGCGACCTAAATTAATCAACTGCATTTAATCAACCAAATAAAAGAATGAACGACACAAATCAACACATCCAGTCTGCCGCCACCTGGTTGTATGAGGAGTATCACCTTTTCTACGAAGAATTTCTGAAGATTCTGGATCTTGCCAAGCTCGCCTTTGAAAAACGCGATTTTGCGAGTTCGATACGAGTAAGCTCCCGGCGATTATCACTTTACAGTATCAGCATCGCCGAGGTCGGCAATCGCCTGAAACTGTCATATCCCCAAATACACAGCGATATCGATCAGTGGTGGGAGGTCGAATATCATTATCAGGGCCTGATCCGAGGGGAATATGACGAAGACATTGCGCGCGCCTATCTGCATTCGTTACGGCGTAAAATTTATCAGGGTGAGTGGCGCCCTACAGATTACTCTTTTACCGAGTTAATTTCCGGGCCGGGTGAACTTTCAGCGCAAATCGTCAAGTCCATTACGCTCGATGGCAGCTTAACAAAGCCGGTGGTGTTGGAAATTCTCAAGATCCCCGAATTTATCCGCAGTTACGCAGATATACACAACGACACCGAGCGGGTCGCAATCCGCGTCGCAGAGAATCTTTCCCGTCCACCGCGAAATGCGCAACGACTCATCTGCGTGGAAATGATCAACACCGGTTTTTATCGCAACCGTGGTGCCTATCTGGTGGGACGCCTGGTTTTCGAAGATGGGCGACTGGCGCCGCTGATTATCGCGCTATTAAACGATGAATCGGGTATTTACGTGGATGCCGTACTGACCAGTGAAACCTACGCACATAATATTTTCAGCTCGACTCTGGCAAATTTCCATGTGACCAGTAGTTACTACCATGAGGTTAGTGCGGTTCTAAAAAGTATCATGCCCAGGCGACCGCTGGGTTTGCACTATTCGACCATTGGCTACAACCACCTTGGCAAAGTAGCGGTGATGCGCGAACTGGAGAGTGAGCTGGTGGGCACCGGTATGGTGCTGGAAACCGCTGTCGGCTCGCAGGGCACTGTAGCGATGGGTTTCGCATCGCAGAACTCTGCGTACAATTTGAAAGTGATTCGTGATAAACCTACCCGGCATTACAAGTGGGGTGAATTCGAAGGCCTTGAGTCGGTGATCAGAAAATACACCCGCGTGCACGAAATAAATCGTACCGGTAGCATGTTGGACAGTATTATTTATTACAATGTGCGCCTTGATCGACGCTGGTTTTCTGCGGCCTTGCTGGAGCAACTACTGAGTAACGCATCGCTGAGTGTTTCGTTGAACGGCGATGACGTGATCTTCAAATATTTAATTGTCCAGATCAAATTGACACCGTTACCAGTTTACCTTGAAAACGCGAGCGAAAAACAGGCTGAAACAGTCATTGTCAATCTGGGCTATTGCATTAAAAACAACGCCGCCGCCAATATATTCAACAAAGACCTCGATGCCAGAAATTACGGCGTTAGTTCATTTTCCATGGTGTACCTGTTCGACTACGATGCCCTGGAAGAACTCAAGGAAGTAAAAATACGCACTAATCTCGACCGTGAAGACGGTGAAGAAGATATCCCCGACTGGTATTTTGAGGACGGCGTAATATTTCTGCCAGAGGAATTAGTCTCGGGACTGTGTATTCCTCAACGCAGCTTATGCGATCTTTTCGCCAAACGTCATGCAAATCTGTTAACCACAGATTATTGGAACAAGATTCAACAGGACCTGCTCGCGGGCACGGTACCGCGGGTCAGCGTTTACCCGGACAGCGAGCGGGTTCGTGATTGAACGGTTGAACATATCATTGGGAAGAACCGTCATTCCTCCTGCGCAAGCAGCGATTCGGCGCGCCGAATCCTTTAAAAGAAAAACCGTCATTCCTGGCGGGATGCCGCCCACTTAGCAGGAATCTATAATCTTTCCTCATTATAAGATTCCGGCTCTAGCGGCTGGAATGACGAAAAAGGAGGCATGGATTTCCGCTTTCGCGGGAACGACGGGTTTAGATGAGGAACTTAGCCGACTTCAGTATAACCCTGTTTATGTCCAATCCAGTTTTGCATCAATTGTTTGCGCATTTTGCCATATTCGGGCTGTTGCATCAGTTCGGCTAGTTCGTTTACCCGCGTAAACCACCTCGCATCACGCATCAAGTCGGCTATTTTGAAACTGGCTTCTCCGCTCTGTCGGGTTCCCAGCACTTCGCCGGCACCACGTAGCTCGAGATCTTTCTGGGCGATGAGAAAGCCATCGTGATGGTTACGAATAATATCGAGACGCCTGGAGACCTGCGCAGACAGATTATCTTTTACCAACAATATACAAAAACTTTCACGCGACCCGCGACCAACCCGACCGCGTAACTGGTGAATTTGTGACAAGCCAAGGCGTTCAGGGTTTTCAATAATCATGATATTCGCATTGGGCACATCTACGCCTACCTCAATGACGGTTGTTGCAACCAATAAATCCAGCTTTCCGTCTTTAAAGTCAGCCATAACCTGCGCTTTTTCAGCGGGTTTTAATCGCCAGTGTACCAAGGCAACGTGTAAGTCTGGCAGCGCGGTACGCAGGGTAACCGCAGCGTCTTCTGCTGCCTGACATTCCAACACTTCCGACTCATCAATAAGCGTACACACCCAATACGCTTGCCGACCATTTTCTTTACAGGCCTGACGCACTC
>JACZQS010000180.1 GCA_022545625.1 Pseudomonadota bacterium | reverse complement strand
CGGAGCCTCAAGAGAACCTCAAAGCCCTCGACTTCTTCAAGCCCCCGGAGTTGGCTATCGCCGGAGTTGTCTGACATGCCTCTCGTGCTCTTACCCTTCATGTCGACGCAAGTCGCACGCTCGTCGAATCAGTATTGGGCGCTGTGTTGGCGGATCACGTTGGTGACGTTGTCAGATCGCGTGTACCGGTTCACCGACGCGGCGGAGTCGTTGACCTTCCCTGACGAACGTGGTGCCGACATTATATACTCCATAAACGCTGAGGCAAGGGGTATGCCAAGGGGACGCAGCCACGGTGCTATACTTTCCTTTTGCTCGCGTATTTGGCCCAATTTCCAGGGGCGTCGGAGCGGAATGCCATTTAGTGCCGAGGTAGTCGTCATCGGCGGCGGTGTGGTCGGCTGCAGCGTGATTTATCACCTCACCAAACTGGGTTGGAAAGACGTGGTGCTGATCGAGCGATCCGAACTCACCTCGGGTTCGACCTGGCACGCGGCGGGGGGATTTCACACCTTGAATGCGGATACCAATATGGCCGCGCTTCAGGGTTATACAATCGGCCTGTATCAGGAGTTGGAAGAGCTGACCGGCCAATCCTGCAGCCTTCATCATGTCGGTGGACTCACGCTGGCCGCTACGCCCGAACGCATGGATTTCCTCAAGGCAGCCCGCGCGATGCATCGTCACATGGGGCTGGATACCGAGCTGGTCACACCGCAGGAGATTAAAAAACTCAGCCCGATCACCAATACCGATGGTGTACTCGGCGCCCTTTACGACCCACTCGACGGTCACCTCGATCCATCCGGTACGACACATGCCTATGCAAAAGGAGCGCAAATGCAGGGTGCGGAAATTGTGTTGCGTAATCGCGTGCTGGAAACCAGCCAACAGGCCGACGGTAGTTGGCAGGTAGTGACCGAGCAGGGCACGATAGTGGCCGAGCACCTGGTCAATGCAGCGGGCCTGTGGGCACGCGAAGTCGCTGAAATGGCCGGGATTTACCTGCCCTTGCACCCGATGGAGCATCAATATTTTGCCACCGATGACATACCCGAGGTCTACCAGCGCGACAGTGAGTTGCCCCATGTGATGGATCCGGAGGGCGAGAGTTATCTACGCCAGGAAGGCAGGGGACTGGTGATCGGGTTTTACGAGCAGGATTGTGTGCCCTGGGCGGTTGACGGCACTCGCTGGGACTTCGGTCACGAACTGTTAAGCGAGAACCTGGATCGCATCGGTGACTCGATGGAAGTGGCGTTCAATCGATATCCGGTTCTGAAGCAGGCGGGGATTAAAACCATCATCAACGGACCTTTTACCTTTGCCCCCGATGGCAACCCGCTGGTAGGGCCGGTACCGGGTCTCCGAAATTACTGGTCGGCCTGTGCGGTAATGGCTGGTTTCAGCCAGGGCGGAGGCGTCGGCCTGATACTCGCCGAATGGATGATCGACGGTGAACCCTCACGCGACGTATTCGCGATGGACGTGGCCCGATTTGGCGACTATTGCACCAAATCTTATACCCGCCTGAAGGTACGCGAAAATTACCAGAAACGCTTTGCAGTATCCTACCCGAACGAGGAATTACCAGCGGCTCGTCCGCTCGATAGCACGCCTGCCTATGGCATCTGGCAACAGCAAAACGCGGTATTCGGTTCGTCCTACGGTATGGAGCATGTCAATTATTTTGCCCCGGACGGAGAAATACCCTACGAAATCCCATCGTTTCGACGCTCCAATGCCTTCGACACGGTAGCAAAGGAATGCCACGCGGTGCGAAATAAGGTAGGCATTAATGAAGTGCACAACTTCGGTAAATACGAAATCAGCGGGCCGGGTGCATTCGAGTACCTCGATACCATCATGGCAGGTAAAATTCCTCCAACAGGTCGTCTCAGCCTGAACCCGATGTTAAGCCCGAAAGGCAGGATTATTGGTGATTTTACCGTCGCCCAAATTAACCCCGATGTATTCCAGGTCACGGCCTCGTTTGCTGCACAGGCTTACCATATGCGCTGGTTTGAACAGCATTTACCCGCACAGGGTGTGCATATCGAAAACGTCTCGAAGTCGCGTATCGGTTTTCAAATAGCGGGCCCGAATTCACGGGAACTGCTACAGCGGGTTACCCGCGCCGATGTTTCGAACCAGGCATTTCCTTTTTTATCGGTGGGTGAGATGGATGTCGGCCAATGCCAGGCAATCGTACAACGCGTCAGTTACACCGGCGATCGGGGTTACGAGATTTATGTGCCGGCCCATCATCAGATTGCGCTTTACCAGGTTCTCAGTGAAGCCGATAGAGATCTCGACCTGCGACCCTTCGGTATGCGGGCGATGATGAGCCTGCGCCTGGACAAATCATTCGGCTCCTGGATGCGCGAATTCAAGCCCGATTACACACCGATGGAGACCGGGTTGGACCGATTTATCGACTACAAAAAGGCCAGCGATTTCGTTGGCAAGCAGGCGGCCCTGGCAGAACGCGAAAAAGGCGTCGAACGCAAATTGTGTACCTTTGTGGTCGAGGCCAGAGATGCTGATGTCAATGCCTACGAGCCTATATGGCACGATGGAGAAGTAGTTGGTTTTGTAACCTCGGGCGGATATTCGCACACTGCACAGAAAAGTATCGCCTACGGATTTTTACCGGTTGACCTGGTGAGTGAGGGCAGGGAAGTAGACATTGAGATACTGGGTGAAATGATACCGGCGAAACTGTATAGCAAACCCTTGTTTGATCCCGAGAATGAGTATTTGCGAAGCTAGCAGCAAGGGGGTTATTCGCGGTTCAGGCGTGAGTACTTCGATCGCCAATATACCTCGGAACCAGGGTTCTGATGTGCTACGGATCGTGCAAGAATAAACAACAGATCGGACAATCGGTTGATGTACTGTAGTGTAATCGGGTTTAGTTCTTCGGTTTCTTTCAACGACAGCAGGGAGCGTTCAACTCGCCGACAGACGGTTCTGGCCAGGTGTAAAAAAGCCACCGACTGTGAACCGCCAGGCAGAATAAATTCCTTTAACGGTGGCAGCGGTTGATTGAATTGTTCGGCGCTGGATTCAATCGAGTCAACATGCAGTTTTTGGATCAACGATTTGCCTGGCTGGCATAACTCGGCGCCAATATCGAACAGATCGTGCTGTACCGCGAATAATGCCTGTTGCGCTGGCGACTCTTCGAGGAAACTCAGTGCAACGCCGAGGGTCGCGTTGAGTTCGTCAACCTCGCCGAGGCAATGCACGCGGATATCGTTTTTAGGTCGACGACTGCCATCGGCCAGCCCGGTGGTACCCTTATCGCCGGTACGAGTGATGATTGCGGATAACCTGTTACCCATGCGTTATTACTCAAGCAGGTCTGTACACTCAATCTAAGCGATTTGACCCTGGCTGTCGACCGTATCCCTGACGGTATCACTATTTACTTTAAACGAATTTTACTTACAATTCATCTCAGCTTATCAGGTGCATGCGTAAAGCGTGATAATCGGGAAACCCGTGAAAATCGGGTGCTGCCCCCGCAACGGTAACTAAAGTTGCAATGCACATTCCACTGCGAATAATTCGTGGGAAGGGTGTGTTGCTTATTCTTTGTTAGCCCGGAGACCGGCCTGATAGTTTATCAAAAGACCAGAATGGCGGGTGGCCATTCTCACAGTCTCCGGCGCCTGTCTGGCTCCATCTGTGCGTGTCTCATGTCTTCAGAGACTGCAATGAAAATTCAACTCCCGTTACTACTAGCTTTACTCACAATTACGCCTGGTATCAGCTCAGCGGCTCTGGGGCCGATAATCGTGACACCATCGATAATCGAGGAGCAAAGAGAGGAATCAGCAACACCCATCACGGTCATCGATGAAAAAATGATAGCCCAGTCGGGTGCCAATAACCTGGCAGAATTATTACGCGGGCAGGCAGGCGTACATATCAGCGATCTGTTCGGCGATGGTAGTCAGGCGACCGTCGATTTAAGAGGTTTTGGTCCAACGGCTTCCAGTAATACCCTGATCCTGATCGATGGTCGCAGGCTGAATAACTCTGCCGACCAGGCAGCACCGGATTTAAGCACCATAGACCTCGAAGACATCCAGCAAATCGAAATATTACAGGGCAGTGGGGGTGTGCTTTATGGCAACCAGGCTGTCGGGGGTGTGATCAATATTATTACCAGGAAAGTCACGCAGGATAAAGTGACGGTCGGTTTAAAGTTGGGTAGCTATGACTCATCCAGAATAAGCGCTTCGATAAACAAGCTGGTTGGCAACACACAACTCGCGCTTACAGCATTTGCCAGTTCATCCGATAATTACCGGGATCATAATGAGACAGAAATAAAGCATGTTTCGTTACGCGCGAATCACGATTATCAGAGTTTCGCCGGGTATCTTGAACTGGCAAAGAACGACGATCATATCCTGACACCTGGCGCGTTATTGCAGTCCGAACTGGATGTCAGTCGAACGCAATCTTTGCCCATTTATTCGAATGATTTTTTTGATACCCAGACCGATACCTTTCGGATCGGCATGGACAAAGAAATTGATGACAGCCAATCATTGAATATTGATTATTCCAGGCGAATCAACGACCGCGAATTTTTTCAAACTTTTCGCAACTTTCCATTATTCGCATCCCTGATAACTCAGGATAGAGACACACAAATCCTGTCCGGGAAATACATCGTGGAACCGGAAAATTATACTGGATCGTCGATTATCCTTGGATTCAACCTCGAGGAGACCGATTATGAATTGCTTAACTCATCACTGGTCCTCAGGAAATGGATCAAATGATCAATGATATTTATGTATTGAGTAACTGGCATATATCTAATCGGAGTGTGCTCACAGCAGGGTTTAGATACAGCGATCAACAGGCTGATATTCTTAATGGTAGTGCTATCGAATCTATCTCTGATTCTGTTTCTGTCATTAGCCTGGGTTTTATGCAACGGGTAGGTGGCTGGAAATTGTCAGCCCGTGCCGACCAGAATTTCCGTTATCCAACTGTTGAGGAACACTCCTTCAATCAATTTGGGGAGACTTTAAAAACACAAGAGGGTGTTTCGCTTGAGCTTGGTGCGGAAATTTTCACCAATAATGATCGTTATCGTGCGACCCTATATTCCATAGAGCTGGACAATGAAATTGCCTTTGATTCCAGTGGGTTTTCAAATCTAAACCTCGACGCGACCAGCAGGCAAGGATTAATACTGGAGGCTTCCAATCATTGGTCGAATAAATTTTCAACCAATCTCAGTTTCACCCTGCTGGATGCGGAGATTACCGATGGAGCCTTTAAGGGCAGCGAATTACCCCTGGTGCCTGAAAAAACGCTTCGCCTGGATGGTATCTATCATTTTAGTCAGAATACACGCCTCAACCTTGAGATCATAGCTGTCGATGAGCAGACATTTGGTGGTGACTTTGCAAATCAACTGGGAAAATTAGATGGCTATACAGTCGTGAATGCCAACCTGTCTTATAGTGTGAATAGATGGGATCTGGCATTAAGAATCAACAATTTACTCGACGAAGAATATAGTGAATTTGGTAGTCAGTTTACTGATTTTTCGATCCCTGATATTTTCGAGTCCTTCTTTCCGTCATCGGAGAGGAACTTCTGGATTTCGGCCAAATA
>JACZQS010000179.1 GCA_022545625.1 Pseudomonadota bacterium | reverse complement strand
TCAAAAGAAGTGATACATTTTTTGCCATAAAATTCTGAAATTTTATTAACTATCCAAGAAACAGATTTATTTTCTTCAACAGGACCAAAATTCCATGATTCAGCAAATTTATCTCCATTTAACCACATCTTTTCAGCAAGCAACAGATAACCACTGAGTGGTTCAAGAACATATTGCCAAGGTCTAATGGCAGTAGGATTACGAATTTTTAATTCAACATTATTAGTTAATGATTTCATATTTGCTATATCACCTATATATAAAATTTTACTATTTAAATATTCTTAATATTGAATGCACCATAAACTCCCGAAATTAAACGAAATCATACATAAAACATATCAATTTTTTTTTATATACAAGTAAGTATGTTTCATTGATTACAGAATTTTACGGTAAATTTTAATTTAGATATATTAAATACCACATAATTCAAACACTTAAATTAGTAGTTCGATTCCGCCCCTGGGCACCATTTACGTCTAGATTTTTCCCTGTCCCTGTTTCCCCTGACGAAGAGGTCGTCATTGTGTTGCGTAGTCATGTCATTTCAGATTGTTTAATAATGTCGAATGAACATCGCGGCCAACGCAACGTTCAGGAACCCGGGCTACCTAACATTTCACCGCTGCGCACCAGGTCCACGATGGGTCCAAGCCGAAATATTTCTTCACCTTCGACATGAATCGGTAACATCGGTTGCAGACGTTCAACTACATGCCGGACTCTCTCGCCGAGAGATTGTATGTCCAGGCGCCTACGTAGAATGGCCCAGACCGAGATAATCAGTTCAACCGTTACAATCTTCCAGGCGGCATCCACCAGGCGGTTTAAGTCGTATACGCTGTGTAACGCGTAACCCGCGGTATCTTCGACACCATCAGCCACCTGGCCGACCGAAATTAACAGATGTGGGCTTGCCCAGATTTTGGTGGAGGCAATCAATGAGGCCGCGATATGACCGAGATTGAGGAACTGTACCCCACCTACTGCAGAGTCCTCTTCTGACAATCCTGTCGGAAGCCCTGAAAAAGCGGGCCATTGTTGTTTATGTAATCTTTCACCGGATAAATCGCAGATCTTTGCTAAAGCCTGACGAAGGCTATCTATCGCCAGAGTGATTCCGGTTGAATCCATATTGCCGTGGCTGATCGCGGTCTGCGCATCCACATCAATAATTGGATTATCATGCACCGAGTTCAATTCCACCTTCCAGATATCCAGTGCCCGTGAATAAGCCTCCCACGCCGTGCCGTGAACCTGGCTCGCACAACGAAAGCTAAGCGGGTCCTGTAGAAACCGGGGTTTTCCTGCCTGCCACAATACAGACTTCGCCAGGCTGTCGCGCATCGCCATTGCGGACTTTGCCTGCCCTTTGCGTCGATGTGAAGCATTTGCCTGCTCAGACACAGCCCAGGGGTTACCCCGAAATCCTTCAATCGAAACTGCCGCCGTCAGATCAAATGTAGACAGCAGCTGTTCCGTCTCAACCAGTTGTTCGGCACCAATGGACAAGGAGATGGCATTGGAATTGACCAGTGAAATAGCTTCTTTTGCCCCTGGCAGGCCGCTCGAACTGGCCTCATCCGATGACAGGAGCCAATGTGCAATCTGTGCCAGCGGCACTAAATCCGACGCGCCGACCGAGCCGCTGGCGTCAATTTCCGGCATTTCGTCGGACTTGATTCTATTTAACAATAATCAAACCAGTGCTTCGGATACGCCAGAGAAACCACACCCGAATGCGTTTACCATATAAATCAGTGCAGCGCGCACCGTTTCAGGTTTCAAAGTGGGGCCAGGCAGCCTCGTCGCATGCGCCGTGATTAGACGTTGGTTGTATCGGGTAATTGCTTCGCTGGATACTTTAAAGTCTTTTTGCGAACCTACTCCTGTCGTCACCCCGTAGGCCGCATGACCACTTTCCACAATGCCGTTAACGATGTTGCGTGAAATCGAAATACGTCGCCATGCGGCCTCGGACAGAACCACAGGGCGAATGGATCGAGCTGCCTGAACCAGCAATCCAGGGTCCAGGCTCTCGCCATCCAGTATCAGGGGGCCCGGATTCAACAATCGATTCGCATCAGGTTTGCTCAAACGGAAACGAGTCCAGTCGTTCTATCCCCTGCTCGGTGATAACGACCTGAGTCTCGAGCTTAACGCTTTCGCTACCTTTTTCAGCAATCAGGCTTTCAACGCAAACCGTCATATTTTTTTCAAAGTGTCCGCTATGCGCAGAATCAAAATCCGGGTGTAGTGGTACCACTGGCCACTCGTCGGCAAGCCCCACGCCGTGAACCGCCAATGAGTATCGGTAAGGCAGGTATTTATCGGGTATTTGCCAGGATTTTTCATTAAATTCGCGAAAGCTGACGCCGGGCTTTATCAGTGAGAGATTGTGGTAGATTTGATCGACTGCGGCAGTATATATCTGCGACTGCTTTTTCGTCATGCGCGTGTATCCGCAGGTCCAGGAACGTGACAGGTCCGCACAGTAACCGTAAGGCCCAACCATATCAGTATCGAAGGAGATCAGCTCACCGCGCTGGCAAACATTGTCCGAACATTCCTGATACCAGGGATTGGTTCGGGAGCCACAGGTAAGGAGGCGTGTTTCCAGCCACTCTCCGCCTGAACGCGCGTTTTCGAAATGTAACTCGGACCACAATTCCTGTTCCGTCCGACCAGGCTTTGAATGCTCATAGATGCGCGCCATCCCCGCTTCGCAAACTCGAATCGTCCAACGCATCAGGGTCAACTCGTCTGCACTTTTAATCGCACGGGCACGCTCGGTCAATTGTTGACCCTCGACAAACTCGAGGCCGCGAGCTTCCAGCGCCTTGAGTCCAATCGGTTCTATTTTATCGATCGCGAGTCTGCGGTTACCACCACCGTGGGTTTTCATCAGATCATCAATTTCTGCACTCCACAAATTCACGCGTTCGCCGGCTCGATCACCCGCCGTCATGTAAATCCACGAAATGGCGTTACGTACTTCGTCAACACCCTCGTAACCCTCGCATAAATGGTGGCAGCCGCTGAATTCGAACATGATTGCAGGTCCATCGGCGAAAATCAGCGCGTAGCGAATCGCGTTGTGCGCAGTCCAGACCTGCATGTTACTGAGATCGAGTGCGTAGCGAATATTCACCGGGTCGTAGAGTAAAATCGCGGCACAATCCTGCGCCTGTAATTGTTCGCGTACGCGTGCCAGTCGATAGCGCCGGGCGCGGACCAGCGTTGCATCAGGTACAGGGCTTTTTAATGGTTTATCAGCCCCCTCATGATTGAGGTAAGTTTTTTTACGCTCGTCGACGATTAGTTCAGTCATGACAAAGCCTATACGGCCCGACCATAAAATCCAATTTGCTCTTCTTCTGAAAATTGAACGCCGGCTTTTTCGTAGTAGGAGAAAACGGCAATAATACGCTTGCGTTCACCTTCCACCGGGGTGACACGATGCGCCGTATTTTTGCCCCTGAATACGTTCAGTGTCCCCGCATTCAGTCGCAACGATGAGGCGCTAGCCTGTCCGTGATTCAGAAATTCCGCGACACCATCATAGTTGGCGTCTTCATCGCTACGCAGGCCGGTACGATATTGAAACTCACCGCCTTGCTCGGGAGATTGCAACAACAAGGTGGTGGTAAATTCTGAACGATCAAAATGCCAGTTCAGCGCTTCCCCGCGACCATAGCCCATGACGTTAAGTCGAGCCAATGGATCGTCCATCTGGTGTAGCGAGGGCTTATCCAATACCGCCGCGAGAAATGCTGCGAAAGGCGGCCATTCGTAGAGCTTAATCAATGCGCTGGTAGGAATTTGATCCGAGCAGATCGTATGGTTAATGGTTTCAAATTGTTGCAATGCCGGGTGATCGGCGGCTAGACCCGGAACTTCGGGCAGAAAATAAATGTTGTGCTTGCGACGATGCATAAACGCATCGGATTGAAACAGTGAAGTTGTCTGCGCGACAACTTTTTCGATCGCTTCGGGAAGCATCAGCCCAACCAGGTTGAACATACCATCGCGCGCCAGGTCATCGCGGCAGCGCTCAATCAGTTCCCGACCATCCGGACTATCGATTCGATCCAGCGGATAACGTTCAAGATCTATGATTTCATGCATCGGAATAGCCCCGGTATCTGGTTTCAAGTACGCGGTATTGGAACAAATATTTACTTAGTCAACAATGGGTTAAAATGTTATTCTGCATTAGAATAACTTAGTCTAAAATTATTTATGCTACTGAAACTACCTCCATTAAATGCGCTAAAAGCCTTCGAAATTGCCGCCCGCACCGGCAGCTATGTCGCAGCTGCAAATGAACTGCGGGTTTCACCGGCGGCCGTGAGCCAGCAGGTGCGGAAACTTGAGCAGTATTTCGACAAGAAGCTGTTCGTCCGCTACAACAACCGCATTGTGCTGACCGACGCGGGCACTACTATTTATACAAACGCGGCACCTGCCCTGCAGGAACTTTCCAACGTAACCCGACAAGTACTGGAGGGTTCGGCCCGGTCGCGCCTGGTGGTCAGTGTCCTGCCTTCGCTGGCGCAGGACTGGCTTGCACCCCGGCTGGCGTCATTTTGTCGAGCGATGCCAGGGATTGGAATCGAGACCCGTATTGAGGATGACCCGGTAGACTTCGCCCGCGACAGTATCGATTTGCGAATCTGCTATGGTCCCTTTCTGTATCCAGACTTCAAGGCAATATCGCTATTTCACGATGCGGTGGTGCCAATGTGTTCGCCGAATTTTGCCGACGAGCATAATTTGAATGAAGCGAATCTGGCGCAATTAGCCGATGAACAGTTTTTACATACCTCCTGGGGCTCGAGCTTTGCGTCACCTCCCAACTGGAAGGACTGGTTCGCCAACGCCGGCATACAGCGCTCACCCAATATTTCGCTCGGTCATCAAATTGGAATGTCCAGCATCGCCCTGGAATATGCGCGGCTAGCGATGGGCGTAATACTCGGACAAAGACAACTCGCCGCCAACGATTTTCGGAACAACGGGCTGTTATTGTTATCTGAGCAATCGTTACCGCTAAGTCATGCTTACAGTGCCGTACATCCCAATTCCAGGAGCCGACATGGCGACTTGCAGCTACTGCTCGAAATGCTAACCGACGAAGCTGAATAACAGGTTGGCCAGGGTATTAGCGGGCAAGCCACGTTTTATTATAGAAAGGGCTATCGTAAATCTTAAACGTGGTCCTCTCCCTTTTGTTTTGCCAAAAAAGTTAATCTTCGAATTAAATGGCTCCAATGTGCGGCGAGTTCAATCGGTCGAAGGTCGACACTGAACTCACAGCAAATACTTGCTTTTTAAACCGATTTCTTGAAGTCTGTTATCTGGAAAAAGATAACACTATATAAGTGTGCCAATATTGTGCCCCAATAACTGATAATTACTGCTATTTACTGGCACAAATGGGAATGGGAAGCGCGTAAGTAGTTGATTTTATTAAGTTGAAAAAATATAACCCCGACTGAAAATCCTCGTGTCGGTGCCGAGCGCGGACCGGTTGATTCCGCCCCTGGGCACCATTTAAATCAATAGCTTATACATTGAAGCTACTCATCCTTTATATCAATATGTGTAATTTTGGTGTAATTGGGGCAAGAAAATTGCTGCTTATGGTTCCTTCTTGGGGGCAATTTTATTT
>JACZQS010000178.1 GCA_022545625.1 Pseudomonadota bacterium | reverse complement strand
ACCACCGCGTCCTCGCAATCCCGATGCCTTGACCTGTTCGATCACTTCCGTCGGCGAGATTTTTTCATCAAGGATTTTTCTTAACGCCTGGTAACCACCCGATTTCAGATAGCTTTCCATCGTCCATGGCTGATCATACTGCAGGGTCGCAAAACAGACTTCGTTTACCATGCTTACTTCAGCCCATCCAGAATTTCATCAACCTTTTCCGGCGTCAGATTTTCGTAATACTTATGGTTGACCTGCATCATCGGACCACCAGCACAGGCCGCCAGGCACTCTTCTTCGCATTTTAGATAAATGCGCCCATCTTCGGTGCTTTCGCCAATTTTGATACCGAGTTTACTCTCAACGTGACTGACGATAGTGTCCGAACCCATCAGCATGCAACTGATGTTGGTACAGATTGCGACATTATTTCTCGCCACTGGCTTGATCTCGTACATCGAGTAAAAAGACGCAACCTCATAAACATGGATTCCGGCTAATCCCAGGTACTCGGCAACCGCATCCATCAGATCGACAGTCAGAAAACCCTTATTTTGATGCTGCGCTGCACTCAGGGCCGATAACACCGCCGATCGTTTTTGATCCGGCGGAAACTTACCTACCCAGAAGTCGATTTCATCTCTGGTGTGGCTCGACAATAACTCTGTCTTAGATTTTTTCACGATAGCCATTACCTGTCGATCTCACCAAATACGATATCCTGGGTGCCGATAATCGCAACCACGTCGGCAAGCATATGGCCAGTCGCCATTTCATTCATAGCGGACAAATGAGCAAACCCCGGGGCCCGTATCTTCAACCGGTACGGCTTGTTACTGCCATCCGAAATCAGGTAGACGCCAAATTCCCCTTTCGGGGCTTCAATGGCGGTATAAACCTCGCCCTCGGGCAGGGTATAGCCCTCGGTAAATAATTTGAAGTGGTGGATCAAGCCTTCCATGTCAGCTTTAATTAATTCGCGCCGCGGCGGAGCAACCTTGTGATTCTCGGTCATGACGATACCGGGATTCACGCGTAGCCATTCGATACACTGTTTTATAATCCGATTTGACTGACGCATCTCCTCGATACGCACCAGGTATCGGTCATAACAATCACCATTAGTACCGACAGGAATATCAAAATCCATGCGGTCGTACACTTCGTAGGGTTGTTTTTTGCGCAAATCCCATTCAACCCCGGAGCCCCGCAACATGGGCCCGGTAAAGCCGAGTTGGTAGGCTCGCTCCTCGGATACAATGCCAATATCCACGGTACGTTGTTTCCAGATGCGATTGTCGGTCAACAGGGTTTCGTATTCGTCGACATAACCGGGAAAGCGCTGGGTAAAGTCTTCGGTAAAATCAAGCATGCTTCCCTGCCGATTTTCATTCAAACGAGCGGCTTCTCTCTTGCTGCGCCATCGGTTCTGCTCATATTGAGGCATCGCATCGGGTAGATCGCGCGCTACACCGCCCGGGCGGTAGTAGGTCGCGTGCATGCGGGTTCCCGATACCGCTTCGTACAAATCCATCAGGTCTTCACGCTCGCGAAACGCGTACAGGAACATGGTCATCGCGCCGACGTCGAGTGCGTGTGTTCCTATCCACATCAGGTGATTGAGGATACGCGTAATTTCATCGAACATGACTCGAATATACCTGGCACGTTCGGGTATATCGAGGTCGAGTAATTTTTCGATCGCCATCACGTAGCCGTGCTCATTACACATCATCGAAATATAATCGAGGCGATCCATGTAGCCGATGGTTTGATTGTAGGGCTTGGATTCCGCGAGCTTTTCGGTGCCGCGATGCAACAATCCGATATGCGGGTCGGCGCGCTGAACCACCTCTCCATCCAGTTCCAGCACCAGGCGCAAAACGCCATGTGCGGCTGGATGTTGAGGACCGAAGTTAAGCGTATAGTTTTTTATTTCAGGCATCGCCGTTTGCCTCGTCTTGCGCATCCTCAATATAGCGATGGTCTTTCCTGATAACCTTAGGCACCAGGACTCTCGGTTCAATTGTTACCGGCTCGTAAACGACGCGCTCCTTTTCCGGGTCGTAGCGCATTTCGACATGACCGACGAGTGGAAAATCCTTGCGAAACGGGTGCCCGACGAATCCGTAATCGGTCAAAATCCGGCGTAGGTCTGGATGGTCGGAGAACAGGATGCCGAACAGGTCAAACGCCTCACGTTCGTACCAGTCGGCAACAGCCCATACCCCTGTAAGCGTGGGTACGACAGGAAAACCGTCGTCAGGCGCGAAAACTTTCAGCCGCAATCGAAGGTTTTTACTGTAGGACAACAGATGGCAGGAAACTGCAAATCGACTTCCCTGTGTGCTAATGGATTCGAGTTCATCACCAAACTGTAGCCGACCGGCTGAAGTGGTGGCATCCACCCCGCGGCTAAAACCTGCGCGACTGGCGTCGTCGGTTTGCCACTCCGCCTGGCCAAACTGTAAATAATCCACCCCGCATAAATCAACCAGCTGGCTAAAGTCATACTCGCCGTTGTCGCGCAACTCGGTAGCAACTTCAATATAATTTTCTACCGTCACAACTGCGGTAATTTCCCTGAATTCATATTTTACCGAGCTTAGCTTGTCGGCAAAATTACTGCGCAGGGAATCAGCCAATTGCTGCCTGGAATTCGACATGTTATCGGGCTATGGTATTGGTGCGCTTTATTTTATTTTGCAACTGCAAAATACCGTAGAGCAACGCCTCCGCCGTTGGCGGGCAGCCCGGTACATAGATATCCACCGGTACCACGCGATCACAGCCCCGCACTACCGCGTAGGAATAATGATAATAACCACCGCCATTGGCACAGGAACCCATCGAGATTACCCAGCGAGGCTCGGCCATCTGGTCGTAGACCTTGCGCAATGCCGGTGCCATTTTATTCACCAGCGTACCGGCAACAATCATCACGTCCGATTGCCTCGGACTGGGTCTGAAGATGATACCGAAACGGTCAAGGTCGTAACGCGAAGCACCCGCCTGCATCATTTCAACCGCGCAACAGGCAAGACCGAAAGTCATCGGCCACATGGAACCGGTACGCGCCCAGTTGATCAATTTGTCGGCAGTGGTGGTCATGAAGCCCTGCTCGAATACGCCTTCTATTCCCATTCGAGCCCCCCCCTTTTCCATTCATAAATAAAGCCGACGACCAGGACACCAAGAAATATCGCCATCGCAACCAGGCCAAAGGTACCGATCTGATCGAGCACGATCGCCCAGGGAAACAGGAAAGCTATTTCCAGGTCAAAAATAATAAATAAAATAGCGACCAGGTAATAGCGCACGTCGAATTTCATCCGACTGTCTTCGAAGGCTTCGAAGCCACATTCGTAGGGTGAGTTTTTTTCGGCATCGGGCCGTGAGGGACCGAGTATTTTCCCGGCGATAATGAACATCGAACCCATTGCCACCGCCACGAACATAAAAATCAAAATTGGCAGGTAGTTACCTAACATGTTACGAATTGCGCCTCTGGGGGAAGTGGCTATTTCTAGTCTGCAACCAGTCTATTGTGGTGGGAATATAGTGTCAAGGAAACTCAATTAAGGATGCCAGATCGTGTTTTGGCAATAGAAATACCGGGTATCCTGCAATGTGAATATTCAAGGCCAATTTGTTAATTGGCCTCTAGCTTATATACAGCTAAGTGGAATCTCCAAAGCAGACGTTTAAAATATTTAGGTCTACAGCCGCTTCCGGCACATTGCGGCCATTGACGCTGCAAAAAAAGCGGCAGGTAGTCGGCATGCCTGGTGGCTGACATTGTGGCTGGATTACCCAGTGGGAAGGGGCAATATTGTGAGCGTTGGCGGGATTAGACCATAACCCTCTAGATTTCTCTCTGGCCTCAATCTCAGCAGAGCTATAAAGCATTCTGTCCAGCGGAGTTTGATCTTTCTCGTAATACTTATAATGCCAGGCATAACCTTGTTTTACTTGAAGGAAATTAATAAGAACATCTTGAAAAACAGCCATACCAACTCTCGGAACCCCGATTATTGAACTGCTTAGATTGTTAATAGGAGAGGGTGTTCTCAGGAATTTTACTTCACTACAAAAAAACCTCAGCCCTGTACCAAAGAACAACGACTGAGGTTCTGCAAGTATATCGATGTCGTTCAGCTTAGCTCATTTCAGCACCCCTGACTGTATCAACGATAACAGCTGCGACCTGGTACGGGTCGGCATTCGATGCTGGACGGCGATCTTCAAGGCGACCCTTATAGCCGTCGTCGACAGTTTGAATCGGGATACGGATCGACGCGCCGCGATCCGATACACCGTAGCTGAATTTATTAATCGACTGAGTTTCGTGCTTACCGGTCAGACGCTGTTCATTGCCATAACCGTAGACAGCAATGTGACGTGCGATCGCTTCTTCGGTTCCGAAAGCTTCGCAGATCTTGTCGAATATGTCCTTGCTGCCGCAGGTACGGAGCGTGTTGTCCGAGAAGTTCGCGTGCATTCCGGATCCATTCCAATCGCCCTCGACCGGCTTCGGCTCCAGGTTGATCCGAACGTCGTGGGTTTCACCCACGCGTTCCAACAGGAAACGAGAGACCCAGGTCTGGTCACCCGCTTCTTTCGCACCTTTTGCAAAGACCTGGTATTCCCACTGGCCTTTCATCACTTCGGCATTGATGCCTTCGATGTTGATGCCGGCCTGGATACAAACATCCAAATGCTCTTCGACAATATTACGGCCAATATTGTACTCGGCACCGACTGAACAGTAGAACGGTCCTTGTGGCGGCGGGAAATAACCGGGCGCCGGGAATCCATATGGTGTGTGGTGATCAAGATCCCACAGCACATACTCCTGTTCAAAACCAAACCAGAAGTCATCGTCATCATCATGGATCGTTGCACGAGAGTTCGAGACATGTGGTGTGCCATCCGGGTTCATGACCTCGGTCATCACCAAGTAACCGTCGGTACGCTTCGGATCCGAGAACACTCTTACGGGCGTCAAGAGCAAGTCAGAAAGCCCGCCAGATGCCTGGTTTGTGGATGAACCATCAAAGCTCCAGATGGGAGCATCTTTTGTTTCTCCGCTGAAATCATTTACGACAAGTGTTTTGCATCTCATATGCTGGGTTGGCTCATCACCGTCCAGCCAGATATATTCAAGTCTATTTCTAGTCATTGTTTACTCCTCCTAATTTGAAAAGTATCGGAAATATAGACACCATTTCCCCCATTTTTCAATGCCAAACTAAAGAATCAAAATAATGGTAAGCGGACCAATTATTATTCCTAATATATACAAGATAGCAGAGGGGAAGCCTGATTCAGCATATGCGGGAGTTGCAATTGAAAGTATTACGATACTCGCTAGCGCATAGAAAATTGTGCGCTTGCGTACATCGAAATGCTCCACAGTATTTACTCTTTTAAAAATACTCGCCATTGCAGAATCTATCTGTCACAGGTGGCCATATTCGTCGGAGGTGCATGTTGTTCCTCCTCCCTGAAATGGCAATCCAAACAATTTAAACAGCACACACCCAGCACAGTATATAAAAACATAGTGTGCTGATAAGTAAATGATACGCCTATCAAGCCATTATTTCATCTTATGCTATGGCGAATTAGGATGTGTTTGTTGAAATTCAAAATTCGAGCATCCGTTACTGGCCGAAGGTCGCTGCTCACGATTATGCTACGGGAGTCCGCTTAGGGCACTTAGC
>JACZQS010000177.1 GCA_022545625.1 Pseudomonadota bacterium | reverse complement strand
GCGAGGGCGGCGAGGATTCGGTACGCTACAAGCCCATGGAGAACGGCGATTCCATGCGTTCGGCCATCAAGCAGGTGGCGTCGGGGCGTTTCGGGGTGACCACCGAATACCTGGTCA
Organism: Pseudomonadota bacterium; assembly: GCA_022545625.1. Taxonomy (GTDB): domain Bacteria; phylum Pseudomonadota; class Gammaproteobacteria. The sequence goes on along the minus strand of JACZQS010000177.1, from coordinate 5,604 downwards.
ACGCGAACGACCTCCAGATCAAGATGGCCCAGGGCGCCAAGCCCGGCGAGGGCGGACAGTTGCCGGGGTACAAGATCGATGAATGGATCGCCCGCATCCGGTACTCGACCCCCGGCGTCGGGCTTATCTCGCCGGCGCCGCACCACGACATTTATTCCATCGAGGACCTGGCGCAATTGATCCACGACCTGAAGAACGTCAACCCCGAGGCCCGCATCTCGGTCAAGCTGGTGTCCGAGGTCGGCGTCGGCACGGTCGCCGCCGGTGTTTCCAAGGCCCACGCGGACCACGTCACCATTTCCGGCAACGACGGCGGCACCGGCGCCAGCCCCCTGACCTCGATCATGAACGGCGGATCGTTTTGGGAACTGGGCCTCGCCGAAACCCACCAGGTACTTCGCGCCAATAACCTGCGCGAAAAAGTCCGAATCCAGACCGATGGCGGCCTTAAAACCGGCCTCGATGTTATCAAGGCTGCCATTCTCGGTGCCGAGAGTTTCGGCTTTGGGACCGGTCCGATGGTTGCCATGGGTTGTAAATACCTGCGTATTTGCCACCTCAATAACTGCGCGACCGGCGTCGCGACACAAAACTCACTCCTGCGCGAACGACACTTCACCGGTAATACCGAGAAGGTAAAAAACTACTTTCGTTTTATTGCCCTCGAAGTGCGCGAAATACTGGCGTCGCTCGGTATTACTAAACTCGAAGACCTGATCGGCAGGACCGACCTGCTTGAGGCGATCGAGGGTAAAACAGCGAGTCAGCGTAATCTTAACCTTCAACCCATTTTGGACGATGGCGGGCTGGATGCAGATCTACCCCAGTTTTGTACCCAGGAACGTAATGTCCCTTTTGACAAGGGCGAGCTGGCTGAGAAAATGGTAGTCGACTGCCTGGCTGCGATCAAAAGTAGCAGCGGCGGTAAATTCGATTACCGGGTGAAAAATGTGCATCGCTCCATCGGAGCGCGACTATCGGGCGAGATAGCCCGAATCCACGGTAATCATGGGATGGACGAGCAGCCGATCACGCTGCATTTGAAAGGCACAGCCGGCCAGAGCTTTGGCGTCTGGAATGCCGGTGGTCTGCATATGTACCTCGAAGGCGACGCTAACGACTATGTTTGTAAAGGGATGGCCGGGGGCAAGGTAATCATCAGGCCACCGCAAAACAGTCACTTCAAATCACAGGATACGACCATTATCGGCAATACCTGTCTGTATGGTGCAACCGGTGGCAAGTTGTTCGCTGCCGGTCTTGCCGGTGAACGTTTTGCGGTCCGTAACTCCGGTGCCAATGCGATAATCGAAGGTATTGGTGACCATGGCTGCGAATACATGACCGGCGGCATTGTCACTATACTCGGTAACACCGGGATCAATTTTGGTGCCGGCATGACCGGGGGCATCGCCTATGTTCTCGATCTCGACAGAAGCTTCATCGACCGCATCAATAATGAGCTGATCGATATTCATCGTATCGTCGATGGCAGCATGGAAAGCCACCGCGTGTATCTAAGCTCCGCAATACAGGAATATGTCGATGAAACCGGAAGTGAGTGGGGGCAGTATATTCTCGAGAACTTCAGTCATTTTAAACGCAAGATCTGGATGGTAAAACCGAAAGCGGCTGAATTTGACTCCCTGCTTGAAACCCTGCAACAAAATGCCGCCTAGATATTTTGCCGTGACTACCTGCAGCTAGATTACCCATGGCCGGTAGAATCCCACGCTCATTCATTGACGATCTGCTCAACCGTGTCGACATCGTCGAAGTGATCGACGCGCGCGTGCCATTAAAGAAGAAAGGCAAGGAATACTGGGCCTGCTGCCCTTTCCACAACGAGAAAACATCCTCGTTTTCGGTGAGCCAGAACAAGCAGTTTTACCATTGTTTCGGTTGCCAGCAACACGGCAATGCGATCAGTTTTTTGATGGATTACGACCATATGGAATTTGTCGAGTCGATCGAATCGCTGGCGCAGATGATCGGCGTTGAAGTTCCCTATGAGAAGGGGCAGGCTCCCCGGCAGTCGCACAAGGACTCCGAATCGATATTTACGACCTTACAACAATGCACCGATTTTTATCTGGCACAGCTCAAGCTACACCCCGAAGCAGTCGATTATTTAAAACTACGTGGCATCAGTGGTGAAATAGCCAGGGACTTTGCGATCGGCTATGCGCCACCCGGCTGGAACAACCTGAGCGGTGAACCGAAGTCGCTGACCGACGCCGGTATGTTGATCGAGAAAGACAATGGACGGCATTACGACCGGTTCCGTCATCGCTTGATGTTTCCTATTCGTGATCGGCGCGGACGCACGATAGCATTTGGCGGCCGTGTCATCGATGCCGAGGACCAACCCAAATACCTGAATTCCCCCGAGTCGCCAGTGTTTCACAAGGGCGAGGAAATATATGGCCTTTACGAACTGAAAAAAGCGGTCCAGGTGATCGAACAGATATTCATTACCGAGGGTTATATGGATGTCATTGCGCTCGCGGAACATGGCATCAAAACCGCTGTCGCCACCCTCGGCACCGCTGTTAATAACGCACAGATTGAAAAACTGTTTCGCAGCTGTAAAAACCTGGTATTTTGCTTTGACGCTGATGCAGCCGGCAAGAAAGCCGCCTGGCGTTCCCTCGAACAGTGCCTGGTGTCTTTAAAAGAAGGCCGCCTGGCACGATTTTTATTCCTGCCCGATGGACAGGACCCCGACAGCTATATCAGGGAACATGGTGAGCAGGGTTTTCAAAATCAGCTCGACAATGCTGAAACCCTGACCGAATTTCTGTTCGGGACCCTGCTTTCGCAGTGCAACATAAAAACACTCGAGGGCAAATCCCAGTTCCTTGATCGTCTGCGTCCTTATTTCATCCAGATACCGTTGCAGAGCCTGAGAGATCAAATTCTCGGCGAAGTCGAACACCAACTGTCGGTTAAACTCGACAATCGATTGCTCAAGATTTTAGGCCACGAAAGATCGGCGCCAGGGAACAAGCTCAAACTGCCCGAGCAACACTGGACCCCAACTCGTCTGGCTATCAATTTATTACTTCAGAAACCCTCGCTTGCCGATAGCACAGGCGCACATCACGAACTGGCAGAAACAAATATTCCCGGTGTCGGTTTACTATTACAACTGCTCGATAAAATCCACGAAGAACCCGGGATCAGTACCCAGAACCTGCTGGATCGTTTCAAGGGCAACGAGCATGAACCTCACCTTTACAAACTGGCCGCAACCCAACCTGCGATGGAAAATGAAGAAAGCATCGACCTGATGTTCGAAAACTGCCTGGAGCAACTGCAAAAGAAATATATTCATCACCGCAGAGAGCTACTGATCGACAAATTACAGTCCGGCGAAACCCTGTCCGATTCTGAAAAACAGGAACACAGGCAATTATTCACAAAAGCCTGATAACACTGGCTATTAGCTTGCAAAATCTTAAATAAGTCTTATATACTGGTGGATTAGTCTGGGATCCTCTGAGTGAGCTTTATAGATTTCTCTGCGAGTGCTTTAGCCTGCTTGCGAAGTCGCGCCTCGATTCCGAACCGCTGTGAGGGCCAGGGCCTCCATAGAACCCACTCAGAGATTCCCAACATCCCTTTCACCGTCGAGGCACCATGGATCAAGATCAACAGTCCCGTTTAAAAGAGCTGATAGCAAAAGGCAAAGAACAGGGTTTTCTCACCTACACCGAAGTCAATGATCACCTCCCCGAAGGTATCGTCGAACCCGAGCGGATCGAAGATATCATTCGTATGATTAACGACATGGGCATCAAGGTCCATGAATCTGCGCCAACCGAAACTAACGAAATACTGAACGATACCGAGACCGAGCCCGATGAAGACGCTGTCGAAGAAGCCGCAGCGGCGCTGGCATCCCTGGATAGTGAATTTGGTCGCACCACCGATCCAGTGCGCATGTACATGCGCGAAATGGGTACCGTCGAACTACTCACCCGCGAAGGTGAAATCAAGATCGCGCGTCGTATTGAAAACGGCCTGAATCAGGCTATGAGTGCGCTCGCACGCTATCCCGACACGATGCGACTGATCCTCAAACGTTATCAAGAAGTCCAGGAGGAAGAAGCCAAATTGACCGATTTGCTGGTGGGTTACGTCGATCCAGACGAAGATCCCAACGCCATCCCGATGCCAGCGGTCACGCAGAACTCCGAGGACGATGACGAGGATGAAGAAGTTGAGGATACCGGACCCGATCCGGTAGAAGCCGCCAAGCGCTTTAGGAAAATCAGCAGGGGTTTCAATAAAGCGATGGAGGCAATCACCGCCGACGATAGCAAGGTCTATGACCGCCACATGAGCAAGGCGGTAAAGGAGCTGATGGAGATCAAGCTACTGCCTTTGTTTATCGATAGGCTCGGCGCAAATCTTAAGGAAGTGATTAATCGGGTACGTACCAACGAACGCACGATTCTCAATATCTGTGTCAAACAGTCGAACATGCCGCGTAAAACATTCATCGAAACCTTCAGGGCAAACGAAACCAATTTGGACTGGGTAGATGATCATTTAAAAACTGAGGAAGACTACACAGCGACGCTGAGAGAATCCAAAGATGAAGTCATCCGCCACCAGAAAAGACTGAAGAACATCGAAAAAATCTCGCACCTGACGATCCACGAGATCAAGGAAATCAACCGCAAGATGTCGATCGGCGAAGCCAAGGCGCGACGCGCGAAGAAAGAAATGATCGAGGCCAACCTGCGTCTGGTTATCTCCATCGCGAAAAAATATACCAACCGTGGGCTGCAGTTTCTCGATTTAATCCAGGAAGGCAATATCGGCCTGATGAAAGCAGTCGACAAATTTGAATACCGTCGCGGTTACAAGTTTTCGACCTACGCCACCTGGTGGATTCGACAGGCAATTACCCGATCTATTGCCGACCAGGCACGAACCATCCGTATTCCTGTTCACATGATCGAGACCATCAACAAGCTGAACCGTATTTCGCGCCAGATGTTGCAGGAACTCGGACGTGACCCGCAACCGGAAGAACTGGCCGAGCGCATGGAACTGCCCGAGGATAAAGTTCGCAAGGTATTGAAAATATCCAAAGAACCGATCTCGATGGCAACCCCGATCGGTGACGATGAAGATTCAAACCTGGGCGATTTTATCGAAGACATCAACGTACTGTTACCCTCAGACACGGCAACCAATGCCGGGCTATCGGAATCGACTCGCGAAATCCTGTCGAGCCTGACACCGCGTGAGGCAAAGGTGTTACGCATGCGTTTCGGTATCGACATGAATACAGACCACACGCTCGAAGAAGTCGGCAAGCAATTCGATGTCACACGCGAACGTATCCGTCAAATCGAAGCCAAGGCACTGCGCAAACTGCGTCACCCAAGCCGATCAGAGCAACTCAGAAGTTTTATTGACGCCGATTAGCTTTCCGCTACAATCACACCCCCTGTCATTCCTGCGAAAGCAGGAATCATTGGGCATGGCGTCATTCCGAAAACTAAATACGTCATTCCTGCGATAAATGATGTCATTCCTGCGAAAGCAGGAATCTAATAACACCGGGATCATTGCAAAATTCCGAGA
>JACZQS010000176.1 GCA_022545625.1 Pseudomonadota bacterium | reverse complement strand
GATGGCGCCGAAACTGATCTCGATCTTGGTCACTATGAACGTTTTTCCGGGATTCGATGTTCACGAGGAAGCAATTACACGACCGGACGAATTTACGAAAATGTCATAGCAAAAGAGCGACGTGGAGATTACCTCGGCGCTACGATTCAGGTCATTCCCCACATTACCGACGAAATAAAAAGCTCGGTGCTTGGTAATACCAACGACGCCGACATTGTACTGGTGGAAATAGGCGGAACTGTCGGTGATATAGAATCCCTGCCTTTTCTGGAAGCTATCAGGCAACTTGGTTTCGAACTAGGGCACGACAATGTGCTTTACATCCATTTGACGCTGGTACCCTACCTCCCTGCAGCAGGCGAAATCAAAACCAAACCAACCCAGCATTCGGTAAAGGAGCTGCGCTCAATCGGTATTCAACCCGATATATTATTGTGCCGTTCGGATCGTGAAATTCCTGTCGAACAGCGCCGGAAAATTGCTCTTTTTACGAATGTCTCGGAAGAAGCGGTTATCTCTGCGGTCGATGTTGACCACATTTACAAGTTCCCAAGGCATTTGCACGAACAAGGACTCGATGAAATTGTCGCCAAGCGGTTTTCGCTTAGTCTCCCGGCCGCGGATTTATCCGACTGGGACCGGGTGGTAGAGGCATTAGAATCCCCCGAGCATGAAGTCAATATTGGCTTTGTCGGTAAATATGTCGACCATACCGATGCCTACAAGTCACTCAACGAATCGCTCGATCATGCGGGGATACATACAAGGACCAGGGTAAACATCATCAAGATCGATTCAGATTCGATTGAAACTGATGGTACCGATTGTTTAAAAGATCTAGATGCGATCCTGGTGCCGGGAGGATTTGGCAGCCGAGGGATCGAGGGCAAGATAGCGACTGCTAACTATGCACGTACCCACCAGGTTCCTTACCTGGGTATTTGCCTGGGTATGCAGGTCGCTGTAATTGAATATGCGCGTAATGTCCTCGGTCTCAAAAAAGCCCACAGCACCGAGTTTAATCCGAAAACGCCCGATCCGGTAATTGCACTTATATCGGAATGGCTCGATCAGGGTGGGTCGATCGAAACCCGGGACGAAAATGCCGATATGGGTGGTACCATGCGACTCGGTGCCCAGACTTGCAAACTGGTGCCGGGGACAGCCGCACGGAAAGCCTACGATAGCGACGAAATCCAGGAGAGGCATCGTCACCGTTACGAATTTAATAATAATTATCTCGATAGACTACAGGACGCGGGACTGGTGATAGCGGGTCTCTCGATCGACAATGAACTGGTTGAAATGGTCGAATTATCCGATCACCCCTGGTTTATCGGTTGTCAGTTTCATCCCGAATTTACCTCGCATCCACGCGAGGGCCACCCCTTGTTCAATAGTTTTATTACCGCCGCGCTCGATTTTAGGCGGGCGAAGAAGTGATGGTTAATTTTTTAGTACTGGAGATTTTATGACCAGCATAAGCAGGGTAACTGGCCGCGAAATACTGGATTCAAGAGGAAATCCGACGGTCGAGGCCGAAGTAATCCTGTCAACAGGCGTGATGGGTAGAGCCGCAGCGCCATCGGGAGCGTCGACCGGTGAGCGCGAGGCGATCGAGTTACGCGACAATGATAAAAAGCGCTATCTGGGTAAGGGGGTGACAAAAGCGGTTGCCCATATCAATGATGAAATCGCCAGGCGCGTGAATGGCATGGACTGCAACGACCAGGCTGGCCTCGATGCGGCGATGATCGATCTCGATGGCACCGATAATAAGCGCAACCTGGGCGCCAATGCGTTGCTCGCCGTTTCACTGGCAAATGCGCAGGCGGCTGCGATACAGGCACAGCAGCCGCTTTACCGATTCCTGGGTGGTGAAGCAGCACGGACACTGCCGGTGCCAATGATGAATATCATTAATGGCGGTGCTCATGCTGATAACAGTGTCGATTTACAGGAATTTATGGTGTTACCAGTAGGTGCGCCCAGTTTTTCCGAGGCTCTGCGGTACGGCGTCGAGGTTTTCCACGCATTGAAGTCAGTTTTGAACAAAAAAGGTATGAATACCGCGGTTGGTGATGAAGGGGGCTTCGCGCCTGATTTGTCGTCTAACGAAGAGGCCATTGAAATCATACTCGAAGCAATACACCAGGCCGGTTTCAAAGCAGGCGATGATCTGTGCCTGGGGCTCGATGTCGCCAGTTCGGAATTTTACGAAAACGGAAAATACCTACTTGCCTCCGAAAATAAATCGTTTGATGCGCACGAATTTAGTGATTATCTGTCGACCTGGGTCGACCAGTACCCGATTATCAGCATAGAAGACGGCATGGACGAAAGTGACTGGGAGGGCTGGGATATCCTGACTAAAAAGCTTGGAGACCGAATTCAGCTGGTTGGTGATGATCTGTTCGTTACCAATACCAGTATATTTTCACGCGGCATAGAAAACAATATAGCTAATTCGATTTTGATCAAGTTTAACCAGATAGGAACGCTGAGTGAAACCCTGGATGCAATATCGATGGCCCACGACGCCAGCTACACCACGGTAATCTCACACCGGTCCGGGGAAACTGAAGATGTTACTATTGCCGATCTTGCGGTTGCAACCAGCGCGGGGCAGATCAAAACCGGTTCATTATCGCGCTCAGACCGGGTTGCGAAATATAATCAATTACTGCGTATAGAATCACAGTTGGGAAGCTCTGCTATTTACCCGGGCAAGTCAGCATTTCGTGGCTTATGAGGTAGGCCCGCCCACACCAGCCAATGAAAATCCTGATCGGCATACTAATCCTTTTGCTCATCGGCTTGCAGTACAAATTATGGCTGGGTGATGGTAGCCTGTCCGAGGTGGTGCAGTTATCCAATGAACTGGATCTGCAAAAAGAAAAACTACGCGTTCTGGAACAAAGAAACAACATACTCGAGGCCCAGGTACTGGATTTACAAAACGGCCTCGACGCCTTCGAAGAAAAAGCGCGTAACGATCTCGGCATGATAAAACAGGGTGAAACCTTTATTCAGCTTATCCCGTCCGATAAGTCGAAATCCAATGGACAATAACCTGAACCCGATATGGGCTATCGTGCCGGCTTCTGGGCTGGGTAGGCGGATGCAGAGCGAATTGCCAAAGCAGTACCTGTCTTTTCAGGGTAAAACGGTAATCGAGCATTGTCTCGATCGGTTGCTCTCGCATCCCGGGATCGAAGGCGCTGTAGTAGTGTTACAGAATGATGACTCGCATTGGGAAGAGCTTGGTTATACTTCAGAAAAACCCGTTTTAACAACAGCCGGTGGCGTTGAGCGCCATCATTCGGTATACAACGGTCTGCTTGTTTTACAGGACCGGTGCGGTAGTGAGGTACTTGCACTGGTACACGATGCGATTCGACCGCTAGTCACTCACCTGGATTTAGACAATGTAATTAAGGCCGCTCGTGCCCACGAAGCCGGGGCTTTATTGGCAGCTCCGGTCTCGGATACCCTGAAATTGCAGGGAGACAAGATGGATATTACCAGGACAGTATCGCGTGATCAGTTATGGCGTGCGTTCACGCCGCAAATTTTCCCGCTACCAATGCTATTGCGGTCATTAAAAGTGGCTATCGATGATAATCTGGAAATTACCGATGACGCATCGGCGATTGAATTACAGGGTTTTTCACCCAGGCTGGTTTCCGGTGACCCCAGCAATATAAAAATCACTAATCCGAGTGACTTGAACCTGGCTGAACTAATCTGGTTAAACCAGCGCGATCAACAGTACGACGAATAGTACTACTACCACCATCGGGACTATATATCCCATCCAGTCCTTCATGGTCCCCTTCGGCGAGTTTTTCGCGGCGTTCCTGGCACCCGGCAGTATCATGAAAAACATTGCTACGAGAAGCAATGCTGATCCAATTTTTAGCCAATCCACAGCGTCAATACCGATAAACAAATAGGCCCCGAAAATCGGGGCCTACTGGTAATCCAAAAACTGCTAAGTTAAAAATAGCGACCTGCTTCTAGTCGTCGCCTAATGCGCCAAACAAATGCAACAGGGCTGTGAACATGTTCAATATGGACAGAAATAAACCAGCAGTTGCCATGATGTAGTTGGTTTCACCGCCGCGGATCAAGGAGGAAGTCTGAAACAGAATCAGGCCGGACATGATCATGACGATGGCGGCATTAACGGCAAGAAATAATGCCGGCATTGCTAAAAAGATATTTAGAATCATAGCGCCGATCACAACCAGCAGCCCAACCATCAAGAATCCGCCCATAAAGCTGAAATCCTTGCGTGTCGTCAGGGCATAGCCAGACAGACCCAGGAAAATAGCACCGGTGCCACCGAGAGCGGTCATAACGATACTGGGATTAACCGCAAGATAGTAGCCGATAATTGGGCCTAGTCCAAATCCAAGCAGGCCAGTTATACCGAATATAACCGGGATTCCGGTCGCTGAGTTAGCGGTCCTCGGAAGCACGAACCAGAGCAGACCAATACCAACCAGGGTCGCTACGAAAGCAGTACCAAAAGAAGCCTGTAGGGCAATGCTCAGAAATGCGGTGGCCGCACTAAATATAAGGGTCATTGATAAAAGAATATAAGTATTCTTTATCAGTTTGTTAGTTTGTAGGATCGCTCCCTGCGGGCGAGCTACAGCAGTATTCAATTGCATTACTATCTCCGATTTTTAGATGATCATTTGACTAACTTGTACCATTTTAAGTTCCAATCCACCCGATATCAAGCGAAAATCAACCCTAATTACTTTAGGGTTATCAGGCGCTAACGCTCAATCACACAAGTTCGTACATTGCTTATAAGATGGGGCTGGAGTATTTGCTTTCAAGGGTGCATATTCCAATAAAATCATGATGACTCCATGCGGCAAATGATTATAATACGCCAGCAATCGCGCCGGACCTCGGATGTCGGTGCCGTAGCTACAAAAAATTGATTCGGGAGAGCTGGCTGAGTGGTCGAAAGCGGCGGTCTTGAAAACCGTTGAGGGGCAACCCTCCGGGGGTTCGAATCCCTCGCTCTCCGCCATGATATAGCTCTAAGTAATTGTTATTTAGGGCTTTTTTAATCTTATATATTTTATCGTGTACGGATTGGTGTACGGAACACTCGTCAAAAACCACTATATTCAGGGTTTCTTGAAGTTTTTAATATCCTAGAACCTGGAACCTCTCCTAATCCGGTATCCCTAATTTAATATTTCAGCTATTTCCAGGGTTGCCTGGTATAACCTGATCAACTTGCCTTCGACACGAATTGTCACCAGGCCATTACTGTCCAATGGTATGACGATATCGCCATGACTATAAATCCATGGGTCTAGCACGCCTCCTACGCGTAACTTCTTCTGCCAGCCTGGTGGCAGTGGCTTACCTTTCTTTAATTTTTTTTGCAAGCCATAGGGTAGCGAGGAGGTGGATTGATGTTGATAAGGGGTGTCATGTTGTATAGAAGAAGAGGAGGATTGACCGTAGTGTTCGGGAAAAACGCAGCCAGATACCAGGCCAGTGGCTATCAGCAGGTAAAACAGATTCTTGGCCTTCATATCGTGTACTCCAAAAGCATGGGTTTTTTAATGTAATACTCGGGTAAGGTTGAGTAGGTTATGCTTTCAGTATAGACGTACTAAACCCTTTATATACGTAAAGATTTAATACTTCATTGGGTTTTACACATGTTCCGTGGACAATTTAGTTAAGGGT
>JACZQS010000175.1 GCA_022545625.1 Pseudomonadota bacterium | reverse complement strand
ATGCTATCAAAGAAAGGATAGTCTATTCTATCGCAATGTTGTAGCTAACTGAGTGTCGATTTGGCTTCAACCCCGCGGATTTGTTCCTGATGTAGGGAAAGATGACTTCGCGTCATCGGCAAATGAAGCGATTGCTAACAAATCCGCGCGCGAGAATTGCCCGTTGATATGGATCCGACGGTGGTTGGGGAAAGTCGTTGAGGGTGACAAGCGCGAGATTTCTAGTGACAAGCTCAAGATTTTTGGTCCACTTCTAACTTCTAACTCCATCAATCATTGTTTGCCCAACTGCGATTATTTCGAATGGCATGCTGTTGATAAGCTTCAATTTGATTCACGGTAATTTCATAAATGTTTTCGTTTGTCAGGAGTTAGCATGCGAGTAACATAGATATGTACATCTAATACTCACTTGGGGAGTCGATTAAAACAGGGGTTACAAATCCTGCCCGGCAGTCACAAAAAAAGCGCAGTCGCAAGGACGGGCATTCCGCCCAACGCTCAGTAGTAAGAGTGAAATTGTAAAAAAAGCATTCATGACCGATCAATACGACGAATTGGGTAAACGATTTTTTCGTGTTACCAGTGTTGAGAAAACGGAACCTCCTACAGGAGTAACGGAAGGGGAATGGTATCAATACACAATTGGGCATGGAGAATCATCAATTCATGGAAAGCGATCAGGAAGCCTGCAATCGGTTACACGGCACGCTGAAGAATACGCCGAAAATCTTAATCAACGGACGCTCCTAGGGCATTCCGCTTATGCCGCTCGCAGACTGCAAAAGTGAAGCCTAAAATTATTGGGAGTGAAAAGTCCCGCGGCAAAGAAAAGTCTTCATCCGTCATCTACATCGAGTTCTGATAGCCGGGATAAACGAGAGTCCGTTACTGGCCGTTTTGAGAAGTTCGCGTTAACGAAATGAATGACTGCTTACGGGAAAGCCGACCGCCAGATTCAGCCTGGTTACTTCCGCTAGGTGCCCAGAGCAGACCCTGGCGAATCAATCAGAGATGGTAGGCAAAGCAATGCTTACCTTCGCTATTATCTTGTACCGCTGCTTCTATATTAAAATAGTAAGATGTGTCTCTTTGTCAATATAGTTAGGTTTCGTTTATGCTTTGACGGCGAGCACTAGCAGGCTAAACTGGAGAAGCAACTGGCAGAAAAGTGCCTCTTAGAAAGCTGTTTGAATGGTCCCATAGGGGCTGTGACGACGTACACTAAGACGCTACAAATAATGAATATAGATCGATCAAAAAGATACGGGATAGTCAAAGGTTATCACGAACACACCAAACACTATCCCCATCGTTACGCTCGGTCTTTGGGGTACATGGATTGGGATAACCAGCCAATACCTTTTCGAGTATTCGAAGGCGCACCCCAGATTAAACTGTCTCTGATCCAAATGGACCGGGATCTCCCTTATTCAGCACTTTACAAATGCAATGAGGGCTCGCCAGATTCAATTTCAATAGACTCCGTTGCCATTATGTTGGAACTTAGCATGGGACTTTCGGCCTGGAAGAAATACAAGACTTCCGAATGGGCGTTAAGGATAAATCCTTCCAGCGGAAATCTGCACCCGACGGAATGCTATTTGGTGTTACCTGATTTTCCTCACCAGCCGGCTTGCGTGACTCACTACAACCCTTACCTACACATTCTGGAGGAGAGGGCTCGTCTTAACCGAAGCCAGGCGGAATGGCTTAACAATTGTGAAGGTTTCGGAATAATATTGACTAGCGTTACCTGGCGGGAAGCCTGGAAGTATGGCGAGCGGGCTTTTCGATATTGCCACCACGATCTGGGCCATGCTCTGGGGGCGCTTCGTTTTGCCTGCAACCTGAACGGCTGGAAGATGATGTTAATGCCAAATATATCTGAAAAGACTCTGAACCGATTCCTGGGTTTTGATAAATTAAAATACGTGGGTGGTGAGGTGGAGCATGCCGATTGCCTTTGTTGGATTGACGGCAATCACGACGATCCGGAGGAAATATCGAAATGGATTAGCTCCCGGAAAGATATTGAATATGAACACCACCCAAATCGTCTTAGCCTGGAGCATGTGGACTGGGAAATCATCGACATGGTCCAGAATGCAAGCCAAATATACGATACTGTTTATCCTGAAATCTCTAACAAATCGAAACCTACTCGCAATAATCTCACTTCATCGTTCACAGCTGAAGGTATTATCAGAAGGAGGCGAAGCGCACAAAATTATGACCAGCAGGCCAGCCGAACGGATCTGCCCGCCTTCATCCATGCCCTGAAGAAAACCCTACCGGTGGAAGGTTGTCCTTTTGATATGTTTCCTTATGAGGCTCAGGTTCATCTCGCCATATTTGTTCATGCAGTGGTGGGCCTTGAGTCAGGCCTATATATGTTGGTTCGAAATTCCAAGCATTTTGAATTGTTGAAAAATCTTACACATTCGAGTTTTGACTGGCATCAAGTAAATGAAGAGTTACCTTTTTATATTCTTCAAACGGGCGATTTCAGGGCCAGGGCGCAATCAATTAGTTGCACACAAGCCATTGCCGGTGAAAGTGCTTATTCTCTAGGCATGCTTGCTCACTTTGATTCTGTTTTAATGGATGACCCCTCCATGTATCCCAGGCTCTTCTGGGAAACAGGACTGGTGGGTCAGGTGCTCTACCTGGAGGCAGAGGCTCAAGATCTGCGAGCCACTGGCATCGGCTGTTTCTTTGATGATGAGATGCATAGAATACTCGGGCTAGAGGGTAGCGAATGGCAAAGTCTTTACCACTTCACTGTGGGCAAGCATGTGGACGATATTCGACTGGAAACCAAACCTCCATATTTTCACCTGGAACAATGAAAGTATTTGTTCAGTGGTATAACCACGACCATCGCCACAGCCGAATTAAGTTTGTTACCCCACAGCAACGCCACACCGGTGAAGATATTAAATTACTGAAAAAACGACAGAGGTTATACAGCAAGATGATGAAAATGTATCCTGCACGCTGGTCAACAACAACGAGAAATTGGCCGTTCTCTGACCCTGGATTAGTGAATCTGAGTGTCCGCTGTGTGCCGTTCTCGGAATATAATTCATAATAATCGAATGTCCGCTATGGCTGTTTCGGTTAGATAGAACGACTTGTAATCCACATCCTACAAAAACTTCTGCTCTGATCTATATCTCCCAATCAATCAGTATTGCGGATGACTACGGAGGCATATTCCAATTGATTCCGGCTCGGAGGCCGGAATGACAGGATATTATTTCATCCGTTTCGGAATGTATCGGCTATAAACCGAAGCAATCATCATCCAGATGGCCGCGGTGGGGAATACGATCGGCAAGGCAAATATTTTCAGCAGTATCGCGAAAATACCTGGCGTCAGGAGTTGGCCGGCATCCCGATAGGTAGAAAATACTGCGGTCATTTCGGCGCGTTCGCGACCTCGCACCGCTCGATAAAAAAGGACATTACCCGCCCCGTCCAGCATCGTGGTGCCAAGCGCACTGACTACCATCAACGAGGCCGCTAACCAGGGTATATCGTTCACTGAATAAACCACCAGTAGCAGCATGCCTGTCACCGCGAACCCAGTTTGCATCAGCGCACGAATACCATATCGCCGCGCCACCCAGCCCCAGAAAGGTACAGAAAATGTCCACGCGGTTCCGACCGAAACTATCGCAGCGCCGGTAAGCTTTCCGAGGCCGGTTTGCTCACAGTATATCGGCATGTAAATAATAAACATCGTCCACCAGGATGAGCGCGCTAGAATGAGTCCATAGGCGAGCCTGAGCCGGGGTTGCGCAATGAAGCGGCGAATAATATTGACGGGATTCATGTCTTTGGCATCGGTACCTAGTACATCGACTCGATGCAATCCAATCCAGCGGAAGTAGATAATCGCGAGCAGGGTGAATACGGCACAGATGATATAAGGCAGGTAATGAAAAAGTTTCTCCTCCATGAATACGCCAAGAAATGGGCCAATAGTGAGTGCCAGTACCAACGACATAATTCGCAGCGGTTCAAAGCGCGTCATGTCACGACGCGGAACCTCTGCCAATACGTAAAGCGTTAACGAGACTTCTACCGCCGCGATCGCAAAGGTATGGGCGAACAGGCCAATCGAGAAATAAATAATCTGATCAAACGAGAGCAAGGCCGATGAGAAAAGCATGGCCACGCAACCCACCAGAAAGGAACGGTAATTGCCAATTTTCTGAATGACCACCGGCATGACCAGTGACCCGAGGATGCCGCCCACGCTGATTGCAAAATACAGAATGCTGGTCAGTTGTGCATCTCCGAGTATTGCAAACGCCTGCAGGGGCAATACCGAAAGCAGGATACCCCGCGACATGGTATGAACAAAAAACAAGCCCGCTAATTTGAGATGGCTGTTAACCTGCAAATGATTTTCCGAATGGTTGCCTGAAAGGGAACTTCAGCAGTCTAATAGAATGATGAGCACAGCCGAAATTTTAATTCTCGGGAATGACAGGTTAGTGCCGGAAGCAGAAGTTAATCCAGGGATTTTAACGGCAGCTAACGGGAAAGCGGCCAATCAACTTCTACCGAATCAGGCACTGTCTGCATTATCATCTGCCAACTATTACAGCTAAAGAATTATCAGCTAGGTAATACGCTGATCAAGTGTTTTTTTAGTTCCGATAGCTATACGGGGTCGCGTAACTATCACCCTGAAACTCACCGAACATCTCGGCAACTTGCGGATTATTAAGGGGCTTGCCGGATTCATCTATCAGTAGATTCTGTTCCGACACGTAAGCGAGATAAGCTACTTCTTCGTCCTCAGCCAGCAAGTGGTAGAAAGGCTGATCTTTTCGTGGCCGAGCTTCTTCTGGGATTGACTGCCACCATTCCTCGGTATTGCTGAACTCCGGGTCGACGTCCACGATAACACCCCGGAACGGGTGTTCACGGTGGCGAACAACCTGCCCTATCGTAAATTGTGTACTTGTAATGTTCATACCAGTTTATATATGGGTCAATTTATGGATATTCAATAGATGCACCCATACGGGGTCTTTGAATGAAATGCGCCCATATGGCCCCGGGGAAATCGGGGTCAGATCCTGATTTATCCTAATATTAGAGAAGACTGAGATCTAACCCCTATTTTCGGGTACCATCTCGAATTCTGCCATCACCTCCGGCCTCCCGATGTCTACCAATGAACTCAAGCCAGGTCTACGGGCCAGCACCGAAATCCTCGTCGGCACCCGCGATACCGCGCACCACGTGGGCAGCGGCAAGATCAAGGTACTGGCGACGCCGGTGATGATTATGCTGCTCGAGGAGGCGGCATTGAAAGCAGTCGAGGGCTTTTTAGCCTCCGGATATCAAACCGTGGGTACGCATCTCGATATCAGCCATACTGCGGCGACGCCGGTGGGCATGCGCGTCAAGGCCTACGCCGAGGTCACCGAAGTTACCGGACGCAAGCTGACATTCCGGGTCTGGGCCGACGACGAAATCGAACGCATTGGTGAGGGCACTCACGAACGCATCATCGTCGAGGTGGAGCGTTTCGATAGACGTACCCGCGCGAAAACAGTCAAAAGCGCCTAATGAATATTAGGTGACGGTCGGAAATAGGGGTCCGCTATGTGCCGGAAGCCGAAGTTAATCTAGGAATTTTGAACGTCGGCTATCGGGAAAGCTGACCTTCAGATTTCATCGCTCAAGGGCGGCAAAGTGCTTCCATGCAATCAGTCGATGCAACA
>JACZQS010000174.1 GCA_022545625.1 Pseudomonadota bacterium | reverse complement strand
ACCTTCTTGGCGGCGTGCCGGTCGGAGAAAACGTCGCACACTCCCGTTTGGATCATGCGGCAAGCGGGTCGCTACTTGCCGGAGTACCGAGCGGTGCGCGAAAAGGTGGACTTCCTCACCCTCACCAAGACGCCGGAGCTTGCAGCGGAAGTGACGTTGCAGCCGGTCCGCCGTTTCGGCATGGACGCGGCAATTCTCTTCAGTGACATCATGACGCCGGTGGAAGGGATGGGAGTGCCGATTGAATTCGCTCCCGGCCCGGTGATCGCCAATCCGATTCGCGGGGCGGCGCAAATAGAACGGCCGGAGACCGGCTATGTGGGGAAAACAGCAAAGCCATTCGAGTGGAGTGTCGTGTTGGCGGCGGCGATCTGAATGCACATCTTGCGGCGGCGGCATTGCTCGCTGCTGGTCTCGATGGTATCGAAAATAAAATGGAACTGGAAGCTGCCTTTGAAGGTAATGCTTACCTGGGTGATTCAGAACGCGAAATCCCTAAAACCTTGCGTGCCGCGACGAAAGAACTGAATGAGTCGAGCATGTTGCGCAGCGCCTTTGGCGACGATGTTATCGATCATTATGTGCATGCGGCCAAGTATGAACAGTTCGAATACGATCGGCGGGTTACCGACTGGGAGGTGGCGAGGGGTTTCGAGCGGGCCTGAGCCAGGAAGCGCTTCATCCAAACACCGCTTCCAGCTTCTGGTTGTAGCCGCAGCTAAATATCGAATAGTCGCAGCGGGTTCGTAAATCATCGCTGTTGGCCATGTCCTTGTCTATATCCTCGTCCACCTGATTCATTATTATCGCCGCGATATCCAGATGGCGACTTTCGACTGCCTGGATTGTCATCAGGGCCTGGTTGACCGCACCAATTCGGTCGTTGATGACGACGATTACCGCCAGTTGCAACAGACTCGCCAGGTCGGCATTCAGGCCATTTTCGGCCAGCGGCGAGTAAAACCCCCCGGCACCTTCTACTATCAATCGGTGATTACTGTTGTCGAGCGAACAGGCGTTATATAAGTCAACCAACTGCAAATGGCAATCCTCCAACGCTGCGGCACGCGGAGGCGCGAGCGCGGCTTTAAATCGATAGGGTGCAATGCGGTTGATAGTCTCTAAATTATTGTTTGCTGCCTGTAATTCGAGCGCGTCGACGGGAATCAATCCGCCGGATTCGCCGGTAGAGCAACCGGACTCGACTGGTTTTCGAGTTTCGAGCTTTACATCGAGGCCGCGCAGCTGCCGGATCAGCTCGCAGGCAATGTAGGTCTTGCCTACGCCGGTGTCGGAGCCGGTGATGAAATAACCTGCCGGGTGGATTCGAATCATGACATCATTTTGTGCAAGAAGTTGGCTCACTACAAGCAATGATTTTTTGCAGTTGCTATAATCGCTGCCTGATTATTTAGCTCAAACTGCAGGCATAACAATGCAGGAAATTTCTGTCGGTCAACGCTGGATAAGCGCAGCCGAACTTCAACTGGGTATCGGCCAGGTGGTAGAAGTCGAACACCGGACTGTCAGTATCATTTTCCCGGCTACCAATGAAACGCGTACCTATGCACGGCAGGATGCACCCCTGTCGCGGGTTCGGTTTAATCCGGGCGACTGGGTTCAAAATCAACAGGGTGAGGATCTGCAGGTGGTTGAACTGAATGAGTCCGCTGGGCTGATCAATTATCACTGCGAAGACAAAGCGGGTCGGGTGGTGCGCCTGGCCGAAGCCGAGTTAAGTCATTACCTGCAACTCAATCGTCCAGCAGAGAGATTGCTGAGTGGCCAGATCGACCGCAACAAATGGTTTAACCTGCGCTGTTATACCCGAGAAATAGCCAATAGCCTGTCGCAGTCACCTGTCTACGGACTCGCGGGTTGCCGCACCAGTTTGCTTGCCCATCAAATTTATATCGCCTACGAAGTCTCGCGACGTTATGCGCCGCGTGTGTTGCTGGCTGACGAGGTGGGGTTGGGCAAGACCATCGAAGCCGGCTTGATCATGCATCAACAGCTATTGGCTGAAAGGGTGAAAAGGGTATTGATCGTAGTGCCGGAAAGCCTTGTCTTCCAGTGGCTGGTTGAGATGTTACGTCGATTTAACCTGATGTTCAGTGTATTTGACGAAGAACGTTGTGACGCGATGCACGATGCCGACGATGAGGATTCTGCTGAGATCGGTAATCCCTTTCATAGCGAACAGTTGATCATCTGTAGCCTTCAGTTTCTGGTCGAAAACCAGTCGCGTGCGGAGCAGGCGGTAGCAGGGGAATGGGATTTGTTGATAGTCGATGAGGCACACCACCTGGCCTGGTCAGAAAATTCGGTGAGTCCCGAGTATCAAACGATTGAATCGCTCGCGATGCAGACCCCCGGCATATTGTTGCTCACCGCAACGCCCGAGCAACTTGGCAAGGAGAGCCATTTCGCACGATTGAGGCTGCTCGATCCCAATCGATTCAGTGACCTGGCAAGTTTTCTACGCGAGGAAACAAACTACGCTCCGCTGGCCGACGTGGTAGATGTGCTGCAACAGGATAGCAGCCTGAATGATGATCATCTAAGGGTACTGCAACAGACGCTTGACGAAGGCGATAATCGCCAATGGCTCGGCCAGCTCGACAGTGAAGATGCGGTGATACGCGCCCAGGCTCAGCAGGCACTGATCGAACACCTGCTCGATCGGCATGGCACCGGGCGCGTGTTGTTTCGTAATACCCGCCACGTGATTAAAGGTTTTCCACAACGTGAACTCCATGCCTACCCGCTCAGCGCACCGGATCGATGGCCTGGGCAAAATATCAAGGCCGACCGGGAAACGGTCGACCCTGATGACTTAGTGGCACAGAAACTGATACTGGGGGACACCGGCAAGCCAGCGTCCAACAGTCTAGATCCGCGGGTTAACTGGCTTGGCGCTTTCCTGCGCGATAATAAGAAAAATAAGGTGCTGGTAATTGCAGCCCTTGCAGAGACCGCGGTCGGACTGGCGGATCAAGTCAAGGCCCTGTCAGGTATCAGAGCAGCAGTGTTTCACGAAGGCTTGACCCTGGTCGAAAGAGACCGCGCTGCCGCCTGGTTTGCGGATCATGATGCGGGTGCCCAGGTACTCATCTGTTCGGAGATTGGCAGCGAGGGACGAAATTTTCAATTTGCACATCACCTGGTTTTATTCGACCTGCCGATGAATCCGGATTTACTCGAGCAACGTATCGGCAGGCTCGATCGCATTGGCCAGAACGCGGTAATTAATATCCATGTACCTTATTTCGAAAACAGCGCGCAGGAAACACTGTTTCGCTGGTATCACGAGGGATTGAATGCATTCAATCAAACCTGTCCCGCGGGACATCAGGTTTTCGTACAAATGCACAAAGAATTAATGGCCCACCTGAAAGATCCGACTCTGAATGTCGAGTCGTTGATCAAACGGACGCATCAGCTCTATCTACAACTCAACCAGGCATTGCAGCAAGGGCGTGATCGCCTGCTTGAATATAATTCCTGTCGTCCACTGATTGCTGAAGACCTGACCGACCAGGCGCTGAATCGCGACACCAATTACGATATTTTTCAGTTTATGGAAAGGATTTACGATTGTTACGGCATAGACAGCGAAATTCGTGGCCAGGACTGCTGGGTGATTACACCCAGCGACAACATGCTGGCAAAAATGCCGGGTTTGCCGGAAGATGGTATGACAGTGACCTATGATCGTACTATCGCCTTATCCAACGAGGATGTACGATTTCTGAGCTGGGAACATCCTTTTGTGCGCAATGCGATGGACATGGTGCTCACCAGTGAATTTGGCAATACCGCGCTGATCGCGATCAAATATTCCGGGGCAAAACCGGGTACCTTGTTGCTCGAGTGTCATTTTCTGATGGAATTTGCTGATGACCGCAAGTTTGAAAACCAGCGCTATTTCCCAAATAGTAGTGTGTCCGTGCTCGTCGACGAAAATAAGCGTGAACACAGCCGGTTGCTGGATGCAGAATCGATACAGCAGATAGTACAACCAGTCGACTCCGACACCTCGCTGAAGATCGTCAAGGCAAAGCAATCTGAAATATCAACCCTGCTCGAATTAGCCGCGCAGATAGCTGACCGACAGGTATCGGAACTGGTCGAGGCGGCGAAGCAGCGTGGCGACGCCGTATTGGGACGTGAGCTGGACCGCCTCAATGCATTGCAGCAGATAAATGCCAACGTGCGCGACGACGAAATCGAGTTTTTTCGCAATCAGTTGAATCATTTTGAAGCTGCACTGGGAAACGCCAAACTGAGGCTCGATGCGGTGCGCGTAATGATAGCCGTCTAGCAGGCTGTTGAAAAACTCTCATGCGGCACATAACGGCGTTAAATATTGGCTCAAAATGCTCATTTACTTCGTGTAAACTGCGCTTTTTCGCCAATATTTGCCTTGTTCTGCACTCACCTGAGACTTGTTCAACAACCTGCTAGAATGTCGGTTTCGCAATACCCAGGTTTTCAGGCTGCAATAACCAGGTTGCGACCGGTACGTTTTGCCTTGTAGAGATTCTTGTCGGCTCGTTTCATAGTGTCGTCGACGCAGGTATCACTATCATCGACGGTTGCCGCTCCGACACTAATACTGAATTTGATCGTAGCGGACTTGCTTGAAACAATATGATCTGAAATACGTTTTCGCAGCTTTTCAGCCGTCTGGATTGCGTATTCGAGGCCACACTCCTGCAATATGATGCCAAATTCATCGCCACCGATGCGGCCGATGATATCCGAGTCGCGAATATTCTCCAGGCATATTCGGGTCATCTCCTTGATCGCCTTGTCACCGATGGCATGCCCATGGTTGTCATTGATGGCTTTGAAACGGTCGATATCGATAAAAAGTATCGCAAAAGTATGCTTGTAGCGCCTGCTGCGTTCGAATGTGGTATTGGCGATGGCTAAAAAGCTGCGCCGATTGTGGCAGTTGGCCAGTGGATCGATATATGCCAGTTTATGCAGTGCCTGCTCCTGTGCCTCGATGCGTTTGAACATCGGGTTAAACACCAGTAGCCCAACCCCGCAAAGAACCACAACGATTCCTCCGAGTAAAATCGCGACAATAACTCGCAGTCTTGTAATCCTGGACTTACTGTTCGCTGTATACTGGGTAGCCAGTACATCCAGGCTGCTGTGTAGATCCTGTTTTGTAGCCTCTCTCAATTGTTTCAGGTAATAGCTGGAAATCAGGTCGGGTGACCATTCACGATCCAGCACTTCACGGGTGTTGTATATGAATATGCGGGCCTTTAGATCGAGGTATTCCGGTTCATCGAAAAATATATTGTCAATACTGTCCGAGAAGATAACCACTTCACCGTCTGATAGCCGACCGCGGATTAATTGTTGGTGGGCTTGATCGAATTTCTGCAGCGAAAGTTCCATGAGTTTGACAATGTGATCGCGGGCTTCCTGATTGTTCTCCATCGCATATTCCAGCAGTAGATGGACCGTTCTCTCTGACAACATGCGCTGGCGACCGCCAATATCGGTTACTTCGACCATGCGCTCTTCTTCTGCGGCAATGTAATCAATTATTATGATCGACGCAGTAATCAGTACTGCGATAAATACAAAAGTAGTCAAATAAATGCGTTGGTAATTCTTCCCTGCAGTCATAATTTAATTATTTTTATCCAGATAAACAATGCCGGTATTAGAGCCTGGCGCAGCCCCAGGAAAGAGTTGGTGGCATAGCCAGGACTAAACTTTACTTCCAGCAAT
>JACZQS010000173.1 GCA_022545625.1 Pseudomonadota bacterium | reverse complement strand
ACGCGGCATTGGTAATGGAATTTCGATGATTATTTTTGCCGGTATCGTCGCTGGTTTGCCCTCTGCTATTGGCGGTACTTTTGAACTGGTGCGAAGCGGCGAACTGAATTCACTGGTGATACTCGGTTTATTTGTCGGTGTCATCGGGGTAACTTATTTCGTTGTATTTGTCGAGCGTGGGCAGCGTCGAATTACGGTCAATTATGCAAAACGACAGCAGGGTCGAAAGATGTATGCAGCGCAGAGCAGCCACCTGCCGTTAAAATTGAATATGGCAGGTGTTATCCCGCCGATATTTGCCTCGAGTATCATTTTGTTTCCGGCCACGCTGGGTGCCTGGTTCGGGCAGGCGGAAGGCATGCGCTGGATGCAGGATCTTTCGGCAACCTTGTCACCGGGTCAACCGCTGTATGTCATGTTTTATGCGGCGGCGATCATTTTCTTTTGTTTTTTTTATACCGCGTTGGTATTTAATTCAAAAGATACCGCCGAAAATTTAAAAAAATCGGGTGCATTTGTACCTGGAATCAGACCGGGTAACCAGACTGCGAGTTATATCGATGGGGTAATGTCCCGGCTGACACTAGTTGGCTCGATGTACATTACAGCTGTTTGCCTGTTGCCGGAATTTTTGATTCTGTTCTGGAATGTACCCTTCTATTTTGGCGGTACTTCGCTGTTGATCATCGTAGTGGTGACAATGGATTTCATGTCGCAGGTGCAAGCGCACCTGATGAGTCACCAATACGAGGGACTGATGAAAAAATCGAATTTTAAGGGATATGGTGGTGCTGGCGTTGTTCGCTAGGATCCACCTGATAAAGGTAAAGATATGAAAGTGAGAGCTTCGGTTAAAAAGATGTGTAAAAACTGCAAGGTAATCCGTCGTAATGGTACGGTCAGGGTGATTTGCAAGGACCCACGCCACAAACAGCGTCAGGGTTAATTCACCGATATTTGTTAATCCAGGGCACCCTTATTAAATCATTGATTAAATTATTGATATTTGGTGGGCCGACAGATAGAATCTGCGCCCGCTTAATAGCCGTTTAGCTTAGGAGAATCAGTTTTTATGGCTCGTATTGCAGGTGTAAATATACCGGATAACAAGCATACAGTGATTGCATTGCAGGCAATCTTTGGGGTTGGCGCAACGCGTTCAGCCAATATCTGTAATGTGACCGGCATCGATCCGGCGACCAGGGTTCGTGAACTGAGTGAAGAGCAGCTGGAGGCGATTCGTGCCCAGGTTGACGGCTTGACCACGGAAGGCGATCTGCGTCGTGAAATATCCATGAACATCAAGCGATTGATGGACCTGGGTACCAACCGTGGCATTCGTCATCGTCGCGGCCTGCCACTACGTGGCCAGAGAACTAAAACCAACGCTCGCACGCGTAAAGGGCCCAGACGCCCGATAAAAAGATAGGCTTTAAGATATGGCTGATACCCGTACCAGGAAAAAAGTAAAACGTACCGTGTCTGATGGTGTGGCGCATATTCATGCCACCTTCAATAACACGATAATAACCATCAGCGACCGTCAGGGTAATACCCTGTGCTGGGCCACTGCCGGCGGATCGGGCTTTCGTGGATCACGAAAAAGCACGCCTTTCGCCGCGCAGGTTGCAGCGGAAAAAGCTGGGCAGGCGGCGCAGGAAATGGGCATGAAAAACCTCGAAGTGATGGTGAAGGGCCCCGGACCAGGCCGGGACTCGGCAGTGCGGGCGCTGAACGCGATTGGTTTCAAGATTTCGCGTATTGATGATGTGACGCCGATACCGCATAACGGCTGCCGACCACCCAAAAAACGCCGTGTTTAGGTTGGAGTAGAAATGGCTAAATATATTGGACCCAAGTGTAAATTGATGCGTCGTGAGGGCTCGGACCTGAGCCTGAAATCATCGCGCCGTGCGGTTGATACCAAATGCAAGATCGATAATCCACCTGGCATGCATGGGGCTGGCACGCGTAGACCCAGGGTGTCTGACTATGGATTGCAATTGCGTGAGAAGCAGAAACTGAGAAGAATTTATGGCGTGCTGGAAAAGCAGTTCAGAAACTACTACAAGGAAGCGTCCCGTCTGAAGGGCTCTACCGGTGAAAACCTGTTGCAGCTGCTAGAGGCACGTCTTGATAATGTCGTATACCGGATGGGTTTTGGCTCTACGCGTGCTGAAGCGCGTCAGTTAGTGAGCCATAAGGCTATCATGGTGAATGGCAAACTAGTCAATGTGGCTTCTTATATGGTAAGCCCGGCAGACGTGGTTAGCGTGCGGGAAAAATCCCGCAAGCAGGCGCGTATTCTGGAATCCATGTCATTGGCCGAGCAGATCGGGTTTCCCGACTGGATTGACGTTAATCACAATGCGTTCGAAGGTACCTTCAAGGCCTTACCACAGCGCGCCGAATTACCACCGGATATCAACGAACAACTAGTCGTTGAACTTTACTCTAAATAATTAACGAGTTATTTATGTCATCTAAAATGTTTTCTGATTTGTTGAAGCCGAAACAGGTTAAGGTTGAAGAGCAGGAGACCTATCATGCGAAGGTTTCCATCGAACCATTGGAGCGAGGTTTTGGCTATACGCTCGGTAATGCCCTGCGAAGAATCCTGTTGTCCTCGATTCCCGGATGTGCAATTGTCGATTTCAGTATCGATGGCGTATTGCACGAATACACTACTATCGATGGTGTTCAGGAAGACGTGATCGATATCATGCTGAACTTGAAAGGTGTCGGCATCACCATGCATGAGCGAAACGAAGCAACCCTGACGATTAGCAAGAAAGGCCCCGGCCTGGTGACCGCGGGAGATATTCAACTTGATCACGACATTGAAATCGTTGATCCGGATTACCTCATTGCAACCCTGACTAAAAAAATGACTTTAAACATGTCTTTGCACGTGATGAAAGGTCGCGGCTACCAGGCAGCCAATACGCGCCAGATTTCCGAGGAGGACGCGGCGCTCGGTCATTTGCAACTCGATGCTTCCTTTTCCCCGGTTCGTAAAATCGCCTACAGTGTAGAAGCGGCTCGCGTCGAGCAGCGGACCGACCTCGATAAACTGATCATTGATATCGAAACCAATGGCTCGATCGATCCCGAAGAAGCGATTCGGATAGCCGGTAGTATTCTCAAGGACCAGTTGTCAGTATTCGTCAACCTCGAAGGCTCAGACGAAGAGGAACAGGTCGAACCCGAGTCGTTGATCGACCCAATTCTATTGCGCCCGGTTGACGACCTGGAATTGACTGTACGTTCAGCCAATTGTCTGAAAGCCGAGAATATTTATTATATCGGTGACCTGATTCAGCGCACCGAAGTCGAATTGCTTAAAACGCCAAACCTGGGTAAGAAATCGCTCACCGAAATCAAGGATGTGCTGGCATCATATAGTTTATCGCTGGGTATGCGTCTCGAGAACTGGCCGCCCGCCAGTATCGAAAACGACACCAACGTTAGCGAGTTGAGAGGTTTAGGAAATGCGCCATCGTAATAGCGGTAGACAACTTAACCGCAATAGCTCACATCGCAAGGCCATGTTCAAAAACATGGCCGTGTCATTATTTGATCATGAGGTGATCAAAACAACGCTGCCCAAGGCAAAAGAACTGCGCCGCGTGGCTGAACCGCTGATCACACTCGCGAAGCAGGACAATGTAGCCAATCGCCGTCTCGCATTCAGCCGAATCCGTGACCATGCAGCGGTAGCCAAGCTGTTCACTGACCTCGGTCCGCGTTACAAGGAACGCCCGGGTGGCTACCTGCGTATTCTTAAGTGTGGTTACCGCACCGGTGACAAGGCGCCGATGGCTTATGTCGAACTGGTTGATCGCCCACAGGACGAAGACGACGAATAGATTTCGCTTGATAGTATGATTCAAAAAGCCAGCCCTCGCGCTGGCTTTTTTATTGGGCCCGTCTTGGCTATGTTCCGTCACTGGGAAAAACTGTCATTCCGGCCGCAGAGCCGGAATCTTTTAAAAGGGAACTGTCATTCCTGGCGGGATGCCGCCCACTTAGCAGGAATCTATTGAATCACCTAAAGAATTCAATAGATTCCGGGTCAAGCCCGGAATGACGAGGTTTAATTGATTAGAAACTGGCCGTCATTCCGGTCGTAGAGCCGGAATCTCGAATTTTCGTAGGAACGACAGGCTCTAAGTGCCATGCGGATCAAGCCTTTTACCGATCGCTTACTATTAACGACGGATAAGCTCTAACAACTCATCGCGTTTTTGTTCCATCAACTGGTAGTCACCGCGAGTTTCCAGGTTCATACGGAGTAATGGCTCTGTATTGGATGGCCGGAGATTAAATCGCCAGTTACCAAAATCCATACTGAGACCGTCAATTTCATCGATCGCGGGTTTTTGCGTTGCGTAATGTGCCTTTACCGATGCGATAACGGCATTTGTGTTGTCCACTTCCAGGTTAATCTCACCACTGACTGGAAAGGTCTCGATGCCCTCGTCGACCAGATCAGCGAGCGATTTATTTTGATCGCTCATCATTTGGGTCAGTAATAACCAGGGGATCATGCCGCTATCGCAGAATCCGAAGTCGCGAAAATAGTGGTGGGCACTCATTTCGCCACCGTATACGGCGTCGACCTCGCGCATCGTCTCCTTGATGAATGCGTGCCCAGCCTTGCTGAGCACAGGCTGCCCGTGATTTTTCGTTACCAGTTCACGCGTATTCCAGGTCAGTCGCGGGTCGTGCACAATCAGCGCCCCGGGGTTTTGTTTCAGCAGCTGAACAGCCAGTAAGCCGACAATATAGTATCCCTCGATAAAGCGACCGTTATGATCGAATAAAAAACACCGATCAAAGTCACCATCCCAGGCAACACCGAAATCCGCCTTATGCTGCCTGATCGCATCTTGCGTGACAGCGCGGCCTTCCGGAAGCATCGGGTTTGGTACACCATTCGGGAACGTACCGTCAGGTTCGTGCTGCAACTTGATAAATTCAAACGGTAAATGCGGTTCCAGTAAATCGATGACCGGACCCGAGACTCCGTTTCCCGAATTTACTACTATCTTAAAAGGTTTCAAACCATTGATATTTGACAGATAACCGAGTAGATGATCAATGTAGGCGCCACGCAGGTCGGTCGGTATGATGCGTCCGGATTTAGTCGCGGTACCAAACGATGACTGCTCGGCAATGCGGTGAATATCCTTCAACCCACTGTCAGCACTGATAGGTCGCGCGCCGTGGCGAACGAATTTGAATCCATTGTAATCGGCTGGATTGTGGCTCGCGGTAATCATGATACCGCCATCAAGTTGCCGGTGAAATGCAGCAAAATAAACCCCTTCGGTTCCACAAATACCCAGGTCGAGTACATCGACACCGCTGTCCAGTAACCCCCGCGACAGGGCATCAAATAACCGATCACTGCTCAGTCTGGCATCGCGCCCGATTGCGACCTGCCGGGGTTGAATAAATTCAGCGTAGGCTCTTCCGATCCGATAGGCGATATCTTCGTTGAGATCATCGGGCACCTTGCCACGAGCATCGTAGGCTTTAAAACAGGTTATTTTTTGTGTCATTTGAGACCTTAATTTTAACCTCGTTTCAAGATTCCCGCTTTCGAGGGAATGACGGGTTTAATAAAAAATCTGTCATTCCGGACGCAGCGAAGCAGAGATCCGGAATCTACCCCAACCAGACTATCAGCGTTAATGTTAACCTCGTTTTTGCGATTCAAGCATAGCTTTAAGATAATGTCCGGTATATGACCTTTTTACCTTAG
>JACZQS010000172.1 GCA_022545625.1 Pseudomonadota bacterium | reverse complement strand
GGCATCAAGGTCAGGGCAGACGGTTCGGTGGAGACTGTTACAGTGCTCACGCCTTCGAACGATGGGGCCTTTACGGTACTGGCGCTGCAGTTTGCCGAGAGCATCGAGTACAACCCGGCCCAGAAGGACGGCCAGCCGGTAACCGCCTGGACCCAACAGCTTTTCTACCCCGCCCCCCGTCAATAACCCTTTGATCCATCCCACCGCGTTCATCGCGCCGGGGTTTTTCGCTATCTTTGTGATGTGGATTACTGGGATGCCCCATGGTGCGTGCTGTTTGCGCCGCTCTTGCATGGTGGTTCGGGGTCGCTACCTTGTCACCTCGCACCCTTGAAGTACCGGCGGCAACTGCGCGTTCAAAATTAAGGCATCCCCTCTCTATTTACGGGCCGCAACCCCGAGGACCTTCTGCCATGGCCAAATCCACCCAACGAGCCACTCCGGAACTGAGCGACAACGCGATTACGGTTCTCGAGCGGCGGTATCTCATCAAGGACGATGACGGGCGCCCTACCGAAGGGCCGGAGGAGCTGTTCTGGAGAGTTGCTTCGACGGTCGCGGCTCCTGATGCGAAGTACGGTGCCAGCAAAGGGGCGCTGGAGGAGCTGGCCGAGGCCTTTTACGGGATCATGACGAAGCGGGTGTG
This sequence comes from Pseudomonadota bacterium, assembly GCA_022545625.1. GTDB lineage: Bacteria > Pseudomonadota > Gammaproteobacteria. Next base: position 5,152 of record JACZQS010000172.1, on the reverse strand, counting down.
GATGCCCAACAGTCCGACCCTCATGAATGCAGGGCGCCCCCTGGGGCAACTCTCCGCCTGTTTCGTGCTGCCGGTGGAAGACTCTCTGTCCAATGGGGAATCCGGCATCTACGACACGTTGCGGCACATGGCTCTCGTTCACCAGTCGGGTGGTGGGACCGGGTTCGGCTTCTCGCGTCTGCGGCCGACGAATTCGGTGGTGCGCTCGACCATGGGTGTGGCGTCCGGCCCGGTGTCTTTCATGTCGCTGTACGACGCGTCCACGGAAGTCGTGAAGCAGGGCGGCACCCGCCGTGGCGCGAACATGGGGATTCTTAGGGTCGACCATCCTGACATACTGCAATTCATCACTTGCAAGGATGACACCACCAAGATCACCAACTTCAACATTTCGGTGGCGGCCACCGACGCGTTCATGGAGGCGGTGGAGCGAGATGAGGAATACGACCTCGTCGATCCGCACACCAACGAGGTGGTGGATGGGCTGAACGCGCGCGAGGTTTTCTCGAAAATCATTCACGGGGCGTGGAAGACCGGAGAGCCCGGGGTATTCTTCATCGACAAGGCCAACTACTACAATCCCGTCCCACATCTCGGCAGCTATGAGGCGACCAACCCGTGCGGTGAGCAGCCGTTGTTGCCTTACGATGTTTGCAACCTAGGATCGGTCAACGTCGGCGTGTTTGTGAAAGACGGTGAGTTGGATTGGGACGCATTGAGGAAGACCGTGCGTCTTTGCACCCATTTCCTCGAGACGCGCATCTACCGCTGCCTTGCGATCGACAACCTGACGATGAATATCGAATCCGCTATTCATCTCTTCCTGTTCAGCCACCTTGAAGCGCAAAATCTGCAGACCTTTGTGTGCTTTACCATAAAGTGCAAACCCGGTCGAGTCTGGCCCGCGGTGCTTCAGTGCCTGAAGCATCTGGGTCATCTCGCTACCGATATCACTGCTCGCACCACCTTTCCAGATAAGTCCAGCAATACCACACATAAGAAATTCCTCTTAAGACTAAATTTATATGCCGCTATAGCAGCAGTAAAAAATGTTATTACCCAGTGTCGGGAGAACCATTCTCCAGGCCGAGGTCTCTAATAGGTGCCTACGGCAGACAATCCATATACGTCTCCACATCCCAATCCGTTACCGTGGCGTTGTATCTTTCCCACTCGTCGCGCTTGTAATGCTCGAATACCCTGAACATCTCACCCGGCATGGAAGATTTAATCACCTCGTCATTGCGCAATTCCTCTAGCGCTTCACCCAGTGACATCGGTAATTTCTTGACTTTTTTACCCGCGTCGATCGCCTCATAGATATTGCGCTCTTCGGCTTCACCCGGATCCAGCTTGTTATCAATGCCATCGTCGAAAGCCTTCAACAGTGCAGAACCCATCAGGTAAGGATTCACCATCGAGTCGACTGAGCGATATTCGAAACGACCCGGAGCCGATATGCGTAACGCGCAAGTACGGTTCTGGTAACCCCAGTCGGCAAAGATCGGCGCCCAGAAACCGGTATCCCAGAGACGACGGTAAGAGTTCACCGTTGATGAGCCAATCGAGGTAAGGGCGCCTAGGTGCTTGATTACACCACCGATACACTGCAGGCCAATCGGGCCTGGCGCGACCTCATCGATCGAAGGATCGGGCATAAATGTATTTTCGCCACCGACACGGTAGGTGAAGGAACCATCCATCCCCGGTAACGTTTCCATGCCAAGTTTATTAACCACGTCTTCACCACCGCGCCACAGCGACATGTTGTGGTGACAGCCCGAAGCCGATACACCCATGAATGGTTTCGACATGAAACAGGCGATCAAATTATCTTCGCGCGCAACCTGCGCACAAATCTGCCGGTAAGTAGTCAAACGGTCCGCGTTACGCAGTACGTCGTCGAACTGGGTGTTCAGTTCCAACTGGCCTGGTGCGTCTTCGTGGTCACCCTGGATGATATCGAGACCCATTTGCATCGAATACTCGATGACCTTCATGAAGGTCGGGCGCAACTCTTCAAACTGATCGATGTGGTAACAGTTCGGCTTGGTCACACCACCGTCGGGTTTGCCATCTTCACCACGCTTCAGCCACATCATTTCCGGCTCGGTGCCGCAACGCAGCTCCAGGCCGTGCTTGTCCTGAAATTCCTGGTGAATACGACGCAGGTTACCGCGACAATCCGAACTCAATGCGCCACCCGCATTCTCTCTTTCTTCGCGGTTGCGAAACAGCGTACAGTAAACGCGCCCGATACGCTTATCCCAGGGCAATTGGCAAAAAGTTTCGGGGTCAGGAATACCGACCAGCTCCCATGATTCTGGGCCGTAGCCAATGTAATTTCCATGGCGGTCGACGTACAGGTTTGCAGTTGAACCGTAGACCAACTGGAAGCCTCTTTCGGCCAGGCGTTCCCAGTGCGCTGCGGGTATACCTTTACCCATAATTCGCCCAGTGACCGAGGCGAACTGGTAGTAAATGTAGTCGACACCGGTTTCCTTTATTTTTTCGGCGACCTGCTTAACCAGATCAGCGCGGCCCGGTGCTTCAACGTGTTCTTGTAAATCAGTCATTGATACTCTCCTAGTGTTTTCTAATTTTTAGTTTTCTGCTTTTCTGGTAATTTATATCCGCCTGCTATGACTGTCATGCGAGTTATCAGTTTATCTGCAGGTCATCGGGGGCGACGGTCTATAGATTTAGATTTTAGTTTTTATAGTCGCCAACTTCCCCCGGGGAACTCGATCCTAATGTTATACCTATGCAATGTTCTATTACAAGACTTTCCGACATTTTTTTGTACAATATTTAGTAATTTCTAACATTTAACTGAACCAATTTTCTTTAATGTTCTTCAAATGGCCGGGGAAGTGTGGGTAAATAATCTCATACCGGGCTCCAAACGATTTTTTTGAGTTTTTACATTTGCAATAATAGGTATTAAATTCAATTATTTATATGATTAATAAGATCGTAAGTGCAGTCGATGAACGCTATCATGTCAGCAGGCCACATTTCTCCAAATGGCGACTATCCGCCAGCCATTTCAGTTGGCTTTAAATCCCACAACCGGGGTAAAACGCTTGATTTAGATAATTTTATAGCGCAAAATTGTACCAATTTATAGTACCACTATTATTATTCTAGTTACGAGGAAATAGCTTATGGATACTAGCGTAAATCAAGATTCTGGATCGCGCGGCCCCGGTCTCGGTATCATAGACAAGGGCGGTAAATCCAGGCTCGGCGCAACCACTGGGAGTGTAGTTTCGCAATTGCGCAATATGATTCTTGAGGGAAATTATTCGCATGAAGAGCGATTACCCGCAGAACGAAATTTAGCCGAGGAATTCAAAGTATCGCGGGGCACAATAAGGACAGCACTGCAAAATCTTGAAGAGCAAAATCTGGTCACGCGCAAAATCGGTAGCGGAACCTATGTAACCCACCGCGAACTCAGCAGCCAACACGATATCTCGAGCATTACCAGTCCGTTGGAAATGGTGGAAGTTCGCATTGCAATAGAACCGCAAATGGTTCGTCTGGCGATCACTAATGCCAGCCACCGGGATCTCGAGGAGTTACGAAATGCGTTACGGGAGTGCGAGGAATGCGGTGGTGATGCAGAAAAGTTCGCGCTGGCTGATACGGCTTTTCACATGGCACTGGCACAATGCTCTAAAAATAAATTGATGTACTGGGTATACGAACGTATCAGCGAAGTACGGCGCTACTCACAGTGGAGGATTATGAAGGCCAAACTGTTAACCCCCGAGCGTATCGACTATTACAATGACCAACACCGCGCGCTGTACGAAGCCATCGCCTCTCGTGATGCCAACGAAGCGATTGGGGTTATTAAACAACACCTTTTAGGGGTGCAGGACGATTTACTTGAGACTTGAAGGGTTCATCTGAATGAATGCCCCAATATCTAATTCCGCATTAAGGCTGCTGCAACCAGGGTTGAACGTTTTACCGCCCGATACCGAGCGCTACCTGGTAAGAGCCAGTGGCAGTCTTGCGATTAACCTCAACGCTGGCGATGAAATCGAACTGGTTAATCCAGAAGGTTTGCAGGTTTGTGAAATCAGTGTTTTCGATACCCAGGGCAAAAGTGACATGCAATGTATCGGGGCAAAGGCCAACGGTGCAGCAGAAGGATTAAAAAGTATTCTGGCCCCGAACGACGAGAGCGCAAAAAAACTGGCAGCGGCACTTAAATTCCGAAATCTGGCTATAGACAAGGCGCAAAGTACCTGTATTTTTGGTAAGGATTCACCGGCCGGTGACTCACAACGTTTTACCGCCAACGAGCCATTGAGCTGCATTATTGCGGCGCCGGGCGAGGCCATGCTGGCTGACCAGCAAAATACGATTACCAATATCGTCGTCTATGTTCACCGGCAACCTGTCGAATCCGAAGAACGCCTGATACAATTGCCAGACCCACTCGCCGACCCGATGCAGGATATCCGGATAGACGCGCGTACTGCTTTCGCCTACGAGATCAAGGCGGGGGAATATATTCAATTAATCGACGTCGAAGGGCGCGAGTGTTCTGATTTTCAATGTTTCGATGCCGCCAAACTGGAAAAAGGTATCGAGCGCTGTCTTGATGCCGCCAGCACGCGGTACGCGCTTGGAGCGGCCTATCCTGCCCCCGGGTTATTTTCCAAATTTTATGACCAGGACTTCGAGCCACTGGTCGAAGTGATTCAGGATACCTGCGGCCGCCATGACAGTTTCGGTACTGCCTGCACCGCGAAGTACTACGATGACATGGGTTACCCGGGACACGTCAATTGCTCCGACAACTTCAATCTGGTGTTGCAACCTTATGGGGTCAATCCACGTCGCGGCTGGATGGCAATAAACCTTTTTTTCAATACCAATATCGACGATTCTAACCAGATGTATTTCGACGAGCCCTGGTCGCGACCCGGTGACTATGTATTGATGCGCGCACTGAAGGACATGGTCTGTGTATCTTCCGCCTGTCCCTGCGATATCGACTCTGCCAATGGCTGGAACCCGACCGATATTCATTTACGAATCTACCCGGCAAAAAATTCATTTAACAAAGCGACGGCCTATCGTATGACTACTGATGCAGAAAAAGAAATGACCAGGGAGACCGGCTTCCATG
>JACZQS010000171.1 GCA_022545625.1 Pseudomonadota bacterium | reverse complement strand
GGTACCGATTATCGCGGCGCCGGAACCGGCTGAAAAACTGCAAACCTTTACCATTGTCGTGACCGATATCCCGGCCAGTGAACTGTTATTTGCACTGGCGCGCGATGCGCGCCTTAACCTGGATATTCATCCCGCGATAACAGGCAGGGTGAGTATCAACGCTATCGATCAAACCCTGCCACAAATCCTGAGAAGGATTTCCCGCCAGGTATCGTTGCGCTATTATACCGACGGCCCTAATTTGATTGTCGAACCGGACCGGCCATTTACCCGCATTTACAAGATAGATTATTTGAATATTTCCAGGACTACTTCATCCAATGTACAGGTGTCGACCAAAATCGCCTCTACCGGCACGGTCGCAGAGGGCACTAGTGGTGGCAGCGACTCATCGACTACCGTGACTAATGAGTCAGAAAATAATTTCTGGGGAACGCTGGAAGAAAATATCCAGATGCTGGCAACTACCGAAGAATTTACCGGTATCGTTATCTCTAACCGGGAAAGCGGTGTTATTTCGGTGCGTACTACTTCCGCTGCTCACGAGGATATCCAACGCTTTGTCGATCGGGTTATCAAAAGCGCGCGCAAACAGGTTTTGATCGAAGCGACGGTTGTCGAAGTGCGATTGAATGATGATTTTCAGGCCGGTGTCGACTGGTCGCGAATTGCAACCGGAGACGGCTGGAGCCTGACACAAAGTCTGCTGGGCACTACCACGCTGGGCACTAGCCCATTTGTATCGGCAACCTATATCGATACTAACGCTGACAGGACTGTAACCGCGGCAATTAAAGCGCTGGACTCATTTGGTAATGTTTCGGTGATGTCGAGTCCAAAAATCATGGCGCTGAATAACCAGACTTCGATTTTAAAAGTGGTAGACAATATTGTTTACTTTAGCGTCGATACCACCGAGAACATATCGGAAGGAGGGTCGGTAAACACGACCTTCGACGTTACAGTTCACACTGTGCCAGTGGGCTTTGTAATGAATGTAACCCCATTTATCACAGAGAATGATGAAGTGATTCTGAATATACGGCCAACCATTTCTCGTATTGAACGGTTTGTCCCTACACCGGTTCAGCTTTCGGATACTGGCGAGCCACTGACAACCCCCAACCTGATCCCCGAAATACGGGTGCGCGAAATGGAGACCGTTTTGCGTGTCGCCGATGGGCATACTGCGGTGATAGGTGGGCTGATGCAAGATACAGCGAGTCAGTTGAGCGAAGGTCTCCCCGGCTTGCACGATGCCAGGGGTATAGGTCTTTTGTTTGGGGTCAAAACGGAGGAATTGGCGAAGACCGAACTGGTTATCTTTCTAAGGCCGCGCATCATAGATAACGCGAGCCTCGATACCAATCTTAGCGATTTTAAACGTTTTCTAAAACCGAAAATATTTTCACAATAGTCTCGGTCGAGAGTAGTCATGAGCTTACTGTTAGATGCATTAAAAAAAGCTGCCGAGCAAAAGGCAGAAATTAACCGGGAATCGGAAGCCGGGCAGGGGTCTTCGGATGAAACCGAATTGCTCGATCAAACTACCACAAAAATTGCCTCTGAAAGTGAATTAACTGACCATACCCGGTCGAGTTCTGAATACGACACATCCGAAAACGACCTCGGGAACCAGGGTGATGATGAGCATATCCTGGGGGACGACGATGAACCCATAACCGGCAGTCCCAGCGAAGACAAAACCCAGGTAGTCAGCGATGATGAAACCCTGGATTTTAGCGGCGATAAAACCCAGGTAGTCAGTGACGATGAAACCCTGGATTTTAGCGGCGATAAAACCCAGGTGGTTAATGATGATGAAACCCTGGAGTTTAGCAGTGATGGAACCGAGGTAATCAGTGGGGATGAAACGCTGGAGTTTAGCTACAAGGATTTGGCCAGCTTCAAGGAGGATAGCCCATTATCGGACCCTGAATCGGACCCTGAATCTGGCGATATTGGCGGGCCGTCGCAAGATAGTACAGATGCCGAAACAATTTTTGACCAATCAGGTGACACAGATGATCCCGCGGATGCAGATCCTTCTGTCAGCCTGTTTGATGGGTCTGATACGCTAACAAGCGCCGAAGCGGCCAGCCAGGTAGACACTTTGCCCGGAGAAGATGCGCTGGATCGCACGCCGGCACATGATGCCACTCAAAGTCTGAATCTTGCTGGTATTCCAGACAGAGATGACACTGAGGGTGACGCAGACAGGCTGGAATCTGCAGATGGAATTACCACGGCTCCCGCGATCGAACATTACCCACCGCAGGGGGAAGGAACCTCAACATTGATCGACTCGACCTCGACGCGGACGTTCGCTCCCGATAATTATGACAGAACATTGCACAAACCCCTGAATGACGGTGCCACGAGTTTGTTTGCCGGACTAAAGCCTGATAGCGGTGCCGTGATGACACCGGAATATGCGAAGAAGATGTTTCTCAATAAATCATCCTCGCTACGCATGCAAAATTTGAGAATCTATGGTGGTATAGGGCTAAGTATATTGCTGGTAATCGTGATATTCGGTGTGTTTGAGATAGATAGAAATTCGAGCAATATTGATGACAGCCTGCGTCCATTAAAGCGAGATCCAATGCCTGGCTTAATCAGAAACACGACAACCGAGACTTTTACCGATGTATTCGCAGCGAAACCTGGTAGCGAGGTCGATGCAACGACCCTGCAGCTAGTCGAAAATGCAGAGTTGATAGCCGATTCGAAGGAAGTGGTAGCTATCGAAACTGGCAACAAGAATGAAGCCCTGGTTGAAGACACAAATGTGGATCAAATCGATCCCAACATGACCAACAGCGTCGAGGTGCAACAGGCTTCGGTAGCGAAGGTCGAAACTACCCCCGGCACTAATATCAGCTTGCCAGGCGTTAGTGGAAATGGATCAACAGTGACGAATTCAATTAATATCATCAGCAAGAGCACCATTTCTGCAAAGGACCGTTGGCTACACGAGGCCTATGCGGCCTATCAAAAGGGTGACGATCAACTTGCACTGGTCAAATATAATGCAGTGCTCGATATTGATCCGGACAATCGAAATGCGTTATTAGCCCGAGCCGCGATCAATATCCAGAACAACCGAATCGCCGAGGCAATCAGGGACTACCGAAGAATACTGTTTGTTAATCCGAAAGACTCGATTGCCATGTCGTCGATGATTGCGGTTGCCAATTTTTCGCCAGAACAATCCGAAACCCAGTTGAAATTAATGATTCGTGACGAACCTGATTCACACTACCTCAACTTTACCCTCGGCAATATATTTGGTGCGCAAAATCGCTGGCAGGAAGCACAGAAGAAGTATTTTACCGCCCTCGAAAATAATCCACATGACCCGAATTACGCTTACAACCTGGCTGTCAGTCTTGAACATATCGCCAAGCCCCAAGTGGCTATCGCCTACTACGAACTGGCACTCAATAATTACACCAGAGGCCTGGCTACATTTAGCAGGGATGTTGTCGATGCGCGACTGGAGATTCTAAGACAGTTATGAATGCTCAAAGGAAGCACAGGCGGCTCGGCGAGATTTTAATTGATGACGGCGTTATCAGTAAAGATCAGTTGCATATCGCACTCACCGAACAAAAAAAGGACCATAAGCTGCTGGGCAAAATACTGGTTGATATGGGCTTCGCCACCGAATCGATTATGCGTAGGGCGCTGGGCGAAGTGCTGGAACAGGATATCGTTGATCTTTCCCGTGTGGTACCCGACCCTGATGCGATCAAGATGATCAATTCGGATACCGCGCGCAAGCATAAGGTCATTCCACTTAGTTACGACCCGAATAAACAAACCTTGACTATCGCGATGTCGGATACCTTTAACCTGTTTTCACTCGATCGTATCAGAATTCAGATAGGGCAACATATCGAGCTGGTTCCGGTACTCGCTGGTGAGGTGGAAATATCTAATGCGGTCGACCAGTTCTACGGCTACGAATTGTCGATCGATGGCATATTGCGTGAAATTGAAACCGGTGAGGTGGACTATAGCAATTACCAGGGTGACGTCGAAGAATACAGTCAGCCCCTGGTGCGCCTGGTAGACGTGATGTTATCGGACGCGGTCAAACGCGGTGCGTCTGATATACATTTTGAACCCGAAGAAAGTTTCCTCCGGATTCGTTACCGGATCGATGGCGTGTTACGCCAGATCCGCAGTTTACATAAAAACTACTGGCCTGCTATCGCGGTCCGGTTAAAAGTAATGGCCGATATGAATATTGCTGAAACGCGTGCAGCCCAGGATGGGCGTATATCGAGGACTATCATTGGCAGGCCAATAGATTTTCGTGTCGCTTCGCAACCCACCATTCACGGTGAAAATATCGTGCTGCGTGTACTGGATCGCGAAAAAGGTATCATCCCGCTCGAAAAACTGGAGCTACCGGAAGAATCCCTGCGTACGTTGAAAATCATGATGGCACGGCCCGAGGGCATTATTCTGGTCACGGGTCCTACCGGAAGCGGTAAAACCACGACGCTTTATTCGTTGCTAAATTATTTGAGTAGCGAACAGATTAATATCATGACCCTCGAAGATCCGGTGGAATACCCCTTTCCATTGATCCGCCAGACATCGGTCAACGAGGCAGCCGGCGTGGACTTCGCAACTGGCATCAGATCTTTGATGCGTCAGGACCCGGATGTCATCCTGGTCGGTGAGGTGCGCGATGAAGCAACTGCAGAAATGGCATTTCGTGCGGCGATGACCGGCCACCAGGTATATACGACACTACATACCAATTCCGCTATTGGCGCCCTGCCCAGGTTACGCGATATCGGAATTACCCCGGAAATCATGGCGGGAAATATTATTGGCGTGATAGCGCAACGACTGGTGCGAAAATTATGTACTCATTGCAAGGTAGGCTACAAGCCGGATAAACAGGAGTTGCGCCTGTTAACTAATGGCGACGGTATCATTCCGGAGAAGATATACAAAGCCAAAGGTTGCACAGTTTGTGAGCAAAGTGGCTACAAGGGCCGGTTTGCGATGCTCGAAATTCTCAAAATGAACTCTGATCTTGACGATCTGCTCGCGCATGGTGCTACCACCAAGGAAATTCGAGACGCAGCCTACGAACAGGGATTTTTCACCCTGGCCGATGATGGCGTGCGGCATATTATCAATGGAATTACCTCGATCAAGGAAGTCGGGCGTGTCACCGATCTAACCGAGCGGATGACCTAAGTGTTGATTATCACGATGAAAGAGTGCTAGCCATATGCCGCTTTATAAATACAAGGCGATCGACATCAGTGGCAAGTTTATTCAGGGTAGTCTGGACGCTGGAAACGTGCCGGATCTTGAACTCAGGCTCGAAAAAATGGATCTTGACCTGGTCACCTTCAAGCAGAAGGAGCCTGGAGCCGATCTGTTTGGCAGAAACAAGGTAAGTCGCCGTGACCTGATCAATTTTTCGTTTTATCTGGAACAATTAACCCGTTCCGGAGTACCGATTCTAGAGGGCCTGACTGATTTACGCGATGGGGAAGAAAATCCGATCTTTCGTGACGTCATCACTGGAGTGATCGAAGCGATCGAAGGTGGTAATTCCTTTTCGCAGGCGCTCGGATTTTATCCCAAAATTTTCGACGATGTTTTTGTCAGCCTGATCAAAGTCGGCGAGCGCAGTGGCAAGATGGAAAATGTACTGATCGATATTACCAACACCTTGAAATGGCAGGATGAATTGCTCTCCAAGGCGAAAAAAATAATGACTTATCCAGCAGTAATGGGCACGCTGGTTTTTGTGGTTATCATGTTCAT
>JACZQS010000170.1 GCA_022545625.1 Pseudomonadota bacterium | reverse complement strand
AGCGTCGGTGATCCAGATTTTTCGACACCTGCACCAATCGTCGAGGCAGCTGTTTCCGCCTTACGTGGCGGCGATACCCATTACACCGGCGTGGTTGGTATATCGGAACTACGTCAGTGTATTGCGCAGCAGCATCAGCAGGCTTGTGGACAGCTGGTCAGCGAGAATAACGTCGCGGTCACTTCCGGAGCGCAGAACGCATTGTTCGCGACTACCTTGTGTATCGGTGAAAAAGGTGACGAAATCATAGTGCTGCAACCGATGTATGTGACCTACGAGGCCACAATACAGGCCTCCGGTGCAAAACTGGTTCCGGTATTACTCGACGCCGAAAGCGGATTTCAACTCGATGCCAGTCGACTAAGGGCGGCTATCACTGCGAAAACCCGGGCAATCTACTACGCGTCGCCGAGCAATCCCACCGGCATTATATTGAAACCGGACGAGCTGCAGATAATCGCCGAAATTGCAATTGAACATGATCTCTGGGTGGTTGCCGATGAGGTCTATGCCCGTATCGTGTTCGAATCGGCGTTCCAGCATATTGCCGGATTACCCGGTATGGCGGAACGCACGGTATCAATCGGCAGTATGTCGAAATCCTATGCGATGTCCGGATGGCGCACGGGCTGGCTGATCGCGCCCGAATCGCTGATTCGGAATATTGAAAAACTGGCTCTGTGTATGCTCTATGGATTACCCGGGTTTGTCCAACAGGCGAGTTTGTATGCACTAAAACACGCGAATAACGCGGTGGTGGAAATGCGCGAAACCTATCGTAGGCGGCGTGATCTGTTGTTAGCTGGGCTGGAATCCATTCCGGAGTTGCGAGCCATGAAACCCGATGCGGGCATGTTTGTGATGGTCGATGTACGCGACACTGGCCTCGAGGCAGCAGAATTCGTTCGACAGCTATACCAGTATGCTGGCGTATCGGTACTCGATGCCACCGCTTTTGGCGCCAGTACGAAGGGCTTCGTGCGGATTTCCTTTACGACCGGCGAAAGCGAGCTGGAAGAAGCCTGCCAGCGCATGGGCAGATTTGTTGAATCGTTACGACCAATCAGTCGACTGGCTTAATTAAGACATGGAGAATACGGCAATATACAATTTCATTGACCTTGATCGATATCCGATTAATGATCTCGCCGGGGTTGCAGGACAACGACTGGTCGAAGAGTCACGCACAGCACTTGACCGGGATGGCTCGTGTGCGATGCCAGGATTCGTAGATCAGTCAACTGTTGCTGAAATGGCTGCTGAAGCCAGCGCCTTGCAGCACCTGGCTTACCCAGGACCGACCGAAGTCACGCCTTACTTCTTTAATTATGACCTGGGAAAAGGCACTGATCTAGCTGACGATCATCCGTTAAAATGTAAAGGCAAACGCAAATTATCGCAGGTGGCCGCAGATTTGATTCCCAATCATCTTATGCTCTCCAAGCTTTATTACTCCCCCGTACTCACTGATTTCCTGGCAACGATCCTGGACCAACCTGTTTATCGTAATCAGGACAGGTACCAATCGCTGAATATTTCAATGATGAATGCTGGAGGTTGCCAGCAATGGCATTTCGACTCCGGTCCGATGGTTACCACACTCCTGTTACAAGCACCTGAGGCTGGCGGAGTATTTGAATACGTGCCGGATCTAAGATCGGATGAAAGTGAAAATTTTGAACAGGTCCAACAGGTACTCGATGGTGATTCGAACCGGGTCAAGCGGTTAAAACTGGAAGCCGGCACACTCAGTCTGTTTCGCGGTCATTATTCGATGCATCGAGTGACCGAAGTGGAGGGCAGCCGAACCCGAATTCAGGCCATACTGGGATTTTCTACCACCCCAGATCTGCAGGGAAATCTCGAATCCAGTATTTTGCACTACGGACCCCGTGTGGCCCGCATCGAAGACAGGGAGGAATAAATGCCGGTGATTACCCGCTATGTCTGAGGATGATCATAAACGTTGCTGGTGGTGCGGGGACGACGAGCTCTACCAGCGCTATCACGACCAAGAATGGGGTGTGCCGATACATGACGATCAACATTTATTCGAGTTTCTGTGCCTGGAAGGGGCGCAGGCTGGATTGAGCTGGATTACCATTTTACGAAAACGTGAGCACTATCGCCGCGTTTTTGACCGCTTCGATGCGGAGAAAATTGCAAACTATGATGCGGCTAAAATAGCCAGCCTGCTAGCGGACCCTGGTATCGTACGAAACAAACTCAAGGTCAATGGCTTCGTCAAAAACGCGCGCGCCTACCTCGACATGCTCGACCAGGGATTATCGCTGGATAGTTATTTATGGAATTACGTCGATGGTGTGCCAGTGCAAAATCACTGGCGATCGATGGGGCAGATTCCGGCCAATACAGCCGTTTCTGACGCGATGTCCAAAGACCTGAAAAAACGCGGGTTTACCTTCGTGGGCAGTACCATCTGCTACGCGTTGATGCAGGCTGCGGGCCTGGTAAATGACCATATCACCGATTGCTACCGTCATGTTGAACTCGATAGTTAAGAAACTTGAATATCCCTAGCAAAGTCACTTCCCGAATTCAAGCTATTGATTTGGTTCCCTATTTGATGGTGTTTACGGTAGGGATTACCTGGGGCGTGACTTTTTCGCTCGCGCGTATAGTGACCGAGGCCGGGGCGCACCCGATTGGCCTGACATTCTGGCAGGCTGCCGGCGGCGGGCTGGTACTATTGCCGATTTGTCTTTATCGAAAAGCGCTACCCCAGATCAACTGGCAAAACTGCAGGCGATTCATGGTCATCGCGCTCGCGGGTACGGCCATACCGGGTACCCTGTTATTCTATGCCGCCTCGCGTGTGCCATCGGGTATTCTGGCAATTACTGTGTCGCTGGTACCGATGCTGACTTATGTATTTGCCTGGTGCCTGGGCATTGATAAATATACCACAAAACGTTTTATCGGTATTGTGCTGGGCTTTGGCGCGATTTTACTCCTGTCTTTGCCGGAAGGTAGTTTACCCGACCCGGGCATGGTGCAGTGGATGTTGCTGGCGCTATTGGCGAGTGTGTTTTATACGATCGAAAATATCTACGTCGATATCAACATTCCACAGGGCACCGATTTGATTGCCCTGCTGATGGGTGGTCTGTTTGTTGCCGCCCTGATAATCGCACCGATAGCCTATAGTCAGGCAGCATTTGTAACGCTTCAATATCCGTTTACAGAGATCGAATGGTCGATTATCGCGTTAGCCTTTGTCAGTAGCGCGGCCTATACCCTGTTTTTATATGTGGTGAAAAAGTCTGGCTCAGTATTTGCCAGTATGGCGGGATACGTGATTACCCTGGCGGGAGTATTCTGGGGGATGTTATTCTTCGGTGAAACCCACTCAATCTGGGTTTGGGCTGCGCTGGTGATGATGTTAGCCGGGATGGCCATGGTTACACCGCGTGAGCAACTTGTTGAATGATACATGATACCCATAACAGAATTAGTGGCTTATTTGAGCGGGGAGATATCGATGTTAAAAGCTGATATTCAATATCTGGCAGAAGGCGGCGACGATACGGTCTATTTTGCCTCGAGCGCCGGTGGGAATGCCAATTTTTCAGTCAATAAGGCGATGGAAACCCTGAGCCTGGAGATAGAAAATGCCCGTGATCGCAATATTGACGCGGAACGAGATTCGCAAACAGGCCTTGCGTCCTGCGGGTTTATGCTGGTCGATGCACCTTCAGCGGTGAGTAATTATCTTGACGATCGACAAATTAGTGAGATCTACGAAGCCGAGGTTACAAAATTACTCAAATCAATTACCGGCGCCAGTCGCGTACACATTTTTGATCATACCGTACGTGCCTCAGACTCCGGGATTCGCGAAACCAAGCAAACCAGGGAACCATCGACCCTGGTTCACAATGACTACACGGTAAATTCTGGCTTTATCTGTTTGCGGGAAAACCTTGGAGACGACGCGCAAATGTTGAAACGGGGGCATTTCCAGATTATCAATTTGTGGAGACCTCTGGTCGGCCCGGTACAAAGCTGGCCACTCGCGCTTTGCGATGCACGAAGTGTTGACGAGGCCGATATGGTAAAAACCGAGCGGCGCTCGCCAAGCCATGTCGGTGAAATCAGCCTGGCTACCTTTAACCCGGATCATCGGTGGTTTTATTATCCAGAGATGAACTCCGAAGAAGTGCTGATTTTCAAAACATTTGACTCCGAAAACGGAGGTCGAATGCCTTATGCGATTCATACCGCAATCGATATACCCGCGGCCTCACCGAATGTCAGGCCGCGTGAGAGTATTGAGACGCGGGCCTTTGTTTTTTACCAGTAATGGCCGGCATAGACTCTATGATTCTCTACTGGTGTTGAACAAACTGACCTGGCATGGGTTCTAGCGAAAACCGAAAACAGGCCCTGAAAGCAATCTGGGATGCGGCTATCGCAGCGGTTTCCGGGGCGCAGGCGGTCGAGAACGCGATTGCGGCCGATACGCCTTACCAGCCAGATATGATTATCGCGGTCGGTAAAGCAGCGGTCGGTATGTGCCGTGGTGCGATGAATTGTCAAACTGGGTCCTGCGAGGCCATCATCGTAACCAAACACGAACATGCCGACGAAGAGCTTCGGTCACGCGAACGAATGACGCTAATCGAGTCGGGACACCCGATTCCCGATCGGCATTCACTGCAAGCGGGTTCTCTATTGTTGGATAAAGTATCGACTATGAGCCAGGATAGCCGACTACTGATGCTGGTGTCCGGGGGCGCATCCGCACTCGCAGAAGCCTTGCCAGAGGGCATGAGCCTGGCAGATCTTCAATCCATCACCGATGAAATGATATCGACTGGCAAAACCATCGGTGAGATCAATAGCCGACGTAAAGGAACGTCCCTGATCAAGGATGGTAAGTTGTTGCAGCACTTCCCCGGTGCTGAAATCCGTGTCTATGCGATTTCCGATGTCGAGGGCGATAGCATATCGACCATCGGTTCTGGTATTGGTGATTGCCATCGCGTCAGAGGTAAAGCCAACTCAACCGTCATTGCCTCAAACCAGATTGCTCGTGACAAGGCAGCCGAGGCTGCCGTATCTCTGGGTTATGAAATCAGGCATAACGACGAATCGCTATTCGGCGATGTGTATGAACTGGCCAGAGCGATCGGACCCGAATTACGAGATGCCGCCCCGGGAGTGTATATCTGGGGTGGAGAGCCGACCATAATCCTGCCCGATAACCCAGGGAAGGGCGGGCGCAACCAGAGCCTGGCGCTGGCGCTATCCGAGTACCTATCCGGAAGCAATAATATATCGCTGCTAGTGGCAGGCACCGATGGTACCGATGGCCCCACCTCGGCAGCAGGTGGTCTGGTCGATGGAGATACATTCGCTGACCCTGAAGCCGCGCGCCAGGCCCTGCAACAGGCCAATGCCGGTACTTATCTTGAGCAGCAGGCTAGCCTTTTTGTAACCGGGCCAACCAATACCAATGTGATGGACCTGGCGATTGCGATCGTTGATTAAAATTTTATATTCAGTAGTTTATTGATAAATAAAAACGATAGTTCCGACACCCTCTTCGGATTTTATTCAGGTCGAGATAGACGGCAAGTTTCCATCATATTACTCAGAGCCAGGTCATGTGGAATGGCATGGAACTAACCCTGAATAAGTGATAAGTTATTGAACTGATTATTAATTTATGGAATTAAAGATACAGGAAATAGAATATAATGCATTATTATCAAAAATGGATAGGGCGCAACTTGCGGTAATTAAATGCCGCAAGTTGCGTTCCATTTAGGCTGTTATACATCTATGGG
>JACZQS010000169.1 GCA_022545625.1 Pseudomonadota bacterium | reverse complement strand
CCTGATGAACCTGATGGACCTGATTCCGGTTGATTGGATTCCCGGGCTGGCGAGCCTGCTCGGCGTGCCCTATTTGAAAATTGTGCCCAGTACCGACCCTAACATTACCTTCGGCATGTCGCTTTCCATATTTGCATTGGTTATTTATTACAGCATCAAGATCAAAGGCCCTGGCGGTTTTTTCGCCGAACTTGCGTTTCATCCGTTTCCCAAATTTATGATGCCGATCAATTTGATTCTCGAAGGCGTAACTTTAATCGCCAAGCCAATATCTTTAGCATTACGTCTGTTCGGTAATCTGTACGCGGGTGAAATGATATTCATCCTGATAGCCCTGATGTACGGCGGTGGCTGGGTGCTGGGTCTATCTGGTGGATTATTGCAATTTATTTGGGCGGTTTTCCATGTCCTGATCATACTTTTGCAGGCGTTTATTTTTATGACGTTGACCATTGTATATCTGGATATGGCGTCGCAAACAGATCACTAGTTTTTTAACACACTCTCATAATTAGGAGACAATAATGGAAAATGCTTTGCTTTATATCGCTGGCGCTTTAATGATGGGCCTGGGCGCACTCGGCGCCGCCATAGGCATCGGCGTTCTCGGCGGACGCTTTCTTGAAGGAGCGGCGCGTCAACCGGAACTCATTCCGTTGCTGCGTACTCAATTCTTCATCATGATGGGCCTGGTCGACGCGATTCCGATGATCGCGGTCGGTATCGCGATGTACATCATGTTTGTGGTGGTTGGTGCTTAAGCACTCAGATAAATCTAGAGCGAGGACAGTAATATGAATTTCAATGCGACGCTGATAGGACAGTCGATCACTTTTCTTGTATTTGTCTGGTTCTGCATGAAATTTATATGGCCAATGCTTTTGACAAAAATGCAAGAGCGCGAAACCAGAATTGTAGACGGTCTGGCTGCCGCGGAACAGGGTCATAAAGACCTGGACCAGGCGCAGACTAAGGTAAGTGAGAGTCTCAAGGACGCCAAGCAACAGGTGCAGGAAATCATTAACCAGGCGCAAAAACGTGCTAATGAAATTGTTGATGAGTCGAAAGATATTGCGCGTGAAGAGGCGGAGAAGATAAAGATCGCTGCATCATCAGATATCGATCAACAGATTAACAGCGCCCGCGAGCAGCTAAGCAAGGAAGTTTCTGGTATCGCACTGGCCGGGGCAGAACAGATTCTCAAACGCGAAATCGATGCCAAAACGCATGCTGCGGTACTCGATGAGCTGGTAGCCCAGATTTAGGACTTAAGATATGTCAGATTTTGACACAGTAGCCAGACCCTACGCTAAAGCCATATTTGAGCTGGCGTCGGAAGAGGGCAATTTGCAACACTGGGGTGACAGCTTGCAGGTGGCCGCAGTAGTCGCATCCGATGTTGATATGCAGGCAATGTTCCAGTTGCCGTCAATGCTCGCAAACGAGCATTGCGAACTGTTTTTATCGGTGGTTTCGGCTATTAAGGATGCACCCAAGATGAACGCAGATTTCAAGAACCTGATTGCCCTGTTGGCGCAAAATAATCGGTTGGCGGCGCTGCCATCAATTGCTACCGCCTTCGAATCCCTGAAACAGGAAGCCGAGGGCAAGATCGAAGTAGTGGTTAGAACTGCACAAAAACTGTCCGAAAAACAACAAACTGCGATGGCGAAAAGTTTAGCCAAAAGGCTGGGCAAGAAAATAAATATCACTACTGAATTGGATGAATCACTAATTGCTGGCGCTATCATACGCGCGGGCGATATGGTTATCGATGGTTCGGCCAGGGGCCGCCTCGACAAACTCACCACGGTGCTTAACAAATAATACTCAATAAATAACAAATTTTTTTTGATTACGGGATAACACAATGCAACTTAATCCTTCAGAAATTAGCGAACTGATTAAAGATCGCATCAAGAACTTTGAAAGTGCTGCCGAGGCTAGAACAGAAGGTACTGTTGTCAGTTTGATGGACGGTGTCGCACGCATACACGGCCTCGCCGATGTCATGTCAGGCGAAATGATCGAATTTCCAGGCAATACTTTCGGGATGGCGCTAAACCTCGAAAGAGATTCAGTCGGTGCGGTAATTCTGGGTGCCTATGGACATATATCAGAAGGTGATACCGCCAAGTGTACCGGCCGTATTCTGGAAGTCCCTGTCGGCGAGCAGTTACTCGGTCGCGTGGTCAATTCACTGGGTGAGCCGATTGACGGTAAGGGTGCGGTAAAAACCAAAATTTTTATGCCAATCGAGCGTATCGCACCGGGGGTTATCCAGCGCCAGTCGGTAGATCAACCAGTGCAAACCGGTCTTAAGGCAATCGATGCGATGGTCCCGGTTGGTCGTGGACAACGCGAGTTGATTATTGGTGACCGCCAGACCGGAAAATCTGCGCTGGCCATCGATGCGATCATCAACCAGAAGGGCACCGACATTAAATGCATCTACGTCGGTATCGGGCAAAAAGCTTCGACTATCGCCAATGTGGTGCGCAAACTCGAAGAACATGGGGCGATGGAGCACACTATCGTTGTCGCCGCGAATGCTTCTGAATCGGCGGCATTGCAATACATCGCACCCTACTCGGGCTGCACCATGGGTGAATACTTCCGCGACAAGGGTGAAGACGCATTAATCATTTACGACGATTTGACCAAGCAGGCCTGGGCCTATCGCCAGGTATCATTGCTGTTGCGTCGTCCACCGGGGCGGGAAGCTTATCCGGGTGATGTTTTCTACCTGCACTCGCGCCTACTCGAGCGTGCCGCGAGGATTAATGCAGAATGTGTCGAAAAATATTCTAACGGCAAGGTGAAGGGTAAAACTGGCTCGCTAACCGCGTTACCGATTATCGAAACCCAGGGTGGTGACGTATCGGCATTCGTTCCGACCAATGTAATCTCGATCACCGATGGCCAGATCTTCCTGGAATCGGATTTGTTCAACGCCGGTATCAGACCGGCGATCAACGCGGGCCTGTCGGTTTCCCGCGTTGGTGGTGCGGCACAGACTACTATCATTAAAAAGCTCGGTGGCGGTGTGCGACTAGCGCTAGCCCAGTACCGTGAACTCGCGGCATTCTCGCAGTTTGCTTCGGATCTTGACGAGGCGACTCGAAAACAGCTGGAGCGCGGCCAGAGGGTCACCGAATTGATGAAGCAAAAGCAATACGCGCCTTTATCGGTAGCCGAGATGGGTTTTTCACTTTACGCGGCTAACGAAGGCTTTCTCGATGATGTTGACATCAACAAGGTCGTGGCCTTCGAAGAAGCGATGCACGCCCATCTCAGATCGAAGAATAGTGATCTGCTGGATTCTATCAATGCCACCGGTGACTATAACGATGAGATAGCAGGCAAAATGGCCGCGGCGATCAAAGATTTTAAAGCTAACGGCGTCTACTAATTTTAAAACTAACGGGCGTCTACTAAGAGAATAATCTAATGGCTGGTGGTAAAGAGATAAAGACCAAGATCACGAGTATTCAAAATACTCGAAAGATCACCAAGGCCATGGAAATGGTGGCGGCAAGTAAAATGCGCCGTGCCCAGGATCAAATGTTTGCGACTCGACCCTATGCTCAGAAAATCGCTACCGTGGTCAGCCATGTTGCGAGTTCGCATCCGGAATACAAGCATCCATACCTAATCGACAGACCGGTGAAACGTGCTGGTTTTATCACGATCTCGACCGATCGCGGCCTCTGTGGAGGCCTGAATTCAAATATGTTCAAAAAGTCGCTGAATAAAATTGGTGAACTCGATGAGCAGGGTATTAAAATCGAGGTTGTCACCTTTGGTAACAAGGCGCTAGGATTTTATAAACGCATAGGCGCCAACGTAGTTGCCGAGGCCAGCCATATTGGCGACAGGCCGGAAATGGCCGCCATTATCGGCCCGGTACAGGCCATTCTGAAAAGCTTTACCGATGGAAATATTGACGTGATTTACCTGATCAGCAATGAATTCGTCAATACCATGACACAGGAGCCAAAAATTACCCAGCTGGTTCCAGTTGTACCTTCGGAAGAAGACGAACTCGGCCATCACTGGGATTACATCTACGAGCCTGGCTCCAAAGAAGTACTCGACAATGTGCTTGATCGTTATATCGAGTCACTGGTGTACCAGGGTGTGGTCGAAAATGTTGCCTGTGAAATGGCAGCGCGCATGTTGGCGATGAAGAGCGCAACCGACAACGCTGGTGATATGATCGACGAACTTCAATTAATCTATAATCGCGAACGTCAGGCCGGAATCACCCAGGAAATCAGTGAGATCGTGGGTGGCGCGGCCGCGGTTTAAATAAGCCTATTAGTTTTTTAAGAGGAATGACACATGAGTACAGGTAACATCGTGGAAGTAATCGGCGCTGTCGTCGACGTAGAGTTTCCTCGAGACTCTGTTCCCAAAATTTACGATGCACTTAACATCGCCGATGCGGATAATTTGACCCTCGAAGTCCAGCAGCAGTTGGGCGATGGCATAGTACGAACTATAGCCATGGGTGCTTCCGAAGGTTTGCGCCGGGGCCTGGAAGTCTCTAATACCGGTCAACCTATTACTGTACCGGTGGGACAGAAAACCCTGGGCCGAATTATGGACGTGCTAGGCAGACCAATCGACGAAAAGGGTGATATTGGTGAAGAAAAAAGAATGCCGATTCATCGGGTCTCTCCGAGCTTCGACGAACAGGCAACTGCCACCGAGATCCTGGAAACCGGTATCAAGGTTATCGACCTGGTTATGCCGATTGTTAAAGGCGGAAAGATTGGCCTGTTCGGAGGTGCCGGCGTCGGAAAAACGGTAACCCTGATGGAATTGATTCGGAACATCGCGGTAGAGCACTCGGGTTTCTCGGTATTTGCCGGTGTCGGGGAAAGAACACGTGAAGGTAACGACTTTTATCACGAGATGTCAGAAGGCGGTGTACTCGACAAGGTAGCACTGGTTTATGGCCAGATGAATGAGCCTCCTGGAAATCGCCTGCGGGTTGCCCTGTCCGGACTGACCATAGCCGAGCATTTCCGTGACGAAGGTCGTGAGGTACTGATGTTCATCGACAACATTTACCGTTACACACTGGCCGGTACCGAGGTATCAGCCCTGCTGGGTCGCATGCCTTCGGCGGTTGGTTACCAGCCTACCCTGGCAGAAGAAATGGGTGTCTTGCAGGAGCGTATTACTTCAACCAAAACAGGTTCAATCACCTCTTTCCAGGCGGTTTATGTACCGGCGGACGATTTAACCGACCCATCGCCGGCAACTACTTTTGCGCATCTTGACGCGACACTGGTATTGTCCCGGCAGGTCGCGGAACTCGGTATCTACCCCGCGGTCGATCCACTGGACTCGACTTCCCGTATTCTCGACCCGAACGTTGTCGGTAGTGAGCATTATGATACTGCTCGTGCAGTTCAGGGAACCCTGCAACGCTATAAAGAATTGAAAGACATTATTGCGATCCTGGGTATGGACGAAT
The DNA here is from genome assembly GCA_022545625.1 of Pseudomonadota bacterium. Taxonomy (GTDB): domain Bacteria; phylum Pseudomonadota; class Gammaproteobacteria. Next base: position 345 of record JACZQS010000169.1, on the reverse strand, counting down.
TGTCGGAAGAAGACAAGCTCGTGGTCAACCGAGCCCGTAAAATTCAAAAATATCTGTCGCAACCCTTCTTCGTTGCGGAAGTATTCACCGGTGCACCAGGCAAATTCGTTTCGCTTAAAGACACCATTGCCGGATTCAAGGCGATCCTGGAAGGTGATCTTGACCAGTATCCAGAACAGGCATTTTACATGGTCGGTGGCATCGAAGAAGTCGCCGAAAAAGCGAAGACCCTTTAAAGGAAAAACGCATGGCCAATACCATACATGTAGATATCGTTAGCGCCGAGGAGCAAATTTTCTCCGGTGAAGCATACATGGTTTTCGCTCCGGCAATCATGGGCGAGGT
>JACZQS010000168.1 GCA_022545625.1 Pseudomonadota bacterium | reverse complement strand
CGCTTCCCCAAGCTGCACGAAATGGGTTCCGAAGGGATGTACTACACGCAAGAGGATGTTCGAGACATCCTCGAACGTGCGTGGGAGCGAGGAATACGCGTCGTCCCTGAGTTCTCCATGCCAGGCCATGCGACGAGTTGGTTCGTGGGCCATCCCGAGTTGGCGAGTGTGACGGGTCCGTACGCCGTCTCCAAGGTTTTTGGCGGCCACAAAGCGACCATGGATTCGAGCCGGTCGGAGACACTGGAGTTCGTTCGTGAATTCCTCTCGGAGATGATCTCCCTTTTTCCGGGCCGATTCATCCATCTCGGTGGGGATGAGGTCGATTTCAACGCATGGCGGTCGAATGCGTCCATTCGGGCGCGAATGCAGTCCGGCGGCTTCCAAGACCCTCATGCGCTCTTGGTAGGATTCCACAACACCCTCCATGCGTTCCTTCGGGATCAGGGCCGCGAGTTGGTGAGTTGGGACCCGCTTGTCGCTGCGGAGCTCGACCCTGTCGACCCACCTGACCATCTGTGGCACGACATCGGGGTGGGCTTTGCGAAGGGATTGGTGATCGGGTGATATTAAGCCGTGCCGATGGCCGTGCTCTATTGCGATGCTGCCTCCGGGTAGTTCGAGTTCGGCAATTTCGGGTATCGAATCGAGAACTTCGGATTGTTCGGCAGGCCAGAGTATCGGTTGATCATTGTTACCAGCCACGGCTATCACACGGCCAGTTTTCGGCTGCATGGATGATAAAATTCCCGCGTTACCAATATCACCCGCATGAACTGCGATATCAGCATGGCTGATTACCTCTGCAATTCGTGGATCTAAATTCGCGTGGGTATCCGAGATTATGGCGACCGTGGTTAGCCTGGGCGAGGAACGATTGGTCGTGGATTTAATCATGGTCAGACGCTCAGAATAAGTAAATCCGCTCCGAATTCAATTTGTTTTATCTTGTGATGGTATAAATCTGGTTTATTCTGCAGTCGATCGACAGATAACAGTTGCTCGAGCTAGCTACTGTGATGTAATTGAATTTTTCGCAGCATATCTCCAATAATTTTTGGGTTGCCCGAGATAACCTGGCCTAATTCGAGAAAATTTTCGTCCCCCTGATAATCGGTGGTGATGCCACCGGCTTCACGAACGATCAGCGCACCGGCGGCTATATCCCAGGGGTTGAGTCCTGATTCCCAAAACCCATCGAGCCTGCCGGCCGCGACATATGCCAGATCAAGAGCGGCCGACCCGGCACGACGAATGTCGCATGCGGTTTTGAAAAATTCGCTGAAAATCTTCAGGAATTCGTCAAGTTGATGGTGATGCTTAAACGGGAAGCCAGTGCCGAGCAATGCTCCCTCGGTTGATCGTATTGGAGTCACGCGCATTTTCTTGTTGTTTAAAGTGGCGCCATCGCCCCGACTGGCGGTAAACAATTCCTGTTTGATCGGATCGTATATTACGCCATGTTCAAGGCGCCCATTGTGTTGGCAGGCAATCGAAACCGCGAAATGGGGGAAGCCGTGCAAATAATTGGTGGTGCCATCGAGCGGATCGATAATCCAGCGGAAGTCTTCACTACCTTCGATTTCACCGGACTCTTCAGCCAGTATACCGTGGTTCGGATACGAGCTGAGCAACGTTTCGATTACCTTTTCTTCGGCCTGCCGATCCACTTCACTGACGTAGTCATTATGACCTTTTTGTTCTATTTTCAGGTCCGGTAACCTGTTCATTTTACGGACGATATGATCCCCTGCACTTCGCGCTGCTCGAATTGCAATATTCAACATGGGTTGCATGGTGTCACTGTCCGGTGGGGGTGTTATAGTGGCGCGCAGTCTAGCAAAGCGCCTAATAATAAACCAGAAGTAGTAGACGCTGCACCTGCCGCGGAAATGGATTACTGGTTCTTAACTCTTATCACGACCAATTAATAACCCAATAAACAATCGATCCGATTATGAACCTGGAAAATATTGATATTGTTATGGTGGGGACGACCCATCCTGGAAATATAGGTGCAGCCGCGCGAGCCATGCATAACATGTGTATTTCCAACCTGGTGCTGGTGAACCCACAATGTCCGATTGGTGAGATTGCCTACGCCAGGGCCTCTGGAGCGAATGTGATCCTGGATAGTCTACGAAAAGCCGGGAGCCTTCAGGAAGCTGTGCAAGACAGTATCCTGGTGGTTGCCACCAGCGCACGGGATCGATCATTACCCTGGCCTGAATTATCGCCGGGGTTAGTGGCAAAAAAGATTGCCGAATTGAACGGGCAATCCAGGGTTGCGTTGGTATTTGGTCGAGAGCATTCAGGATTAACCAACGAAGAGCTGCAAATCTGTCACTACACGGTCAATATCCCGACGAACCCCGATTTCAGTTCTCTCAATGTTGCTTCGGCTATCCAGGTGATGTGTTACGAGATTTTCAAAACAGTCGGGAATCAGCCCGAAACCCGGCAGACTGAAATTCAGGAATGCGCCGTTACCAGCCAGCAACTGGAAGGATTTTTTCGACACCTCGAACAGGTCATGATAACAACAGAATTTCTTGACAGGGAAAATCCGGGATTACTGATGCAAAGATTGCGGCGTCTTTATCATCGCCTCGAAATGAGCAAAAACGAGGTCGATATTTTACGCGGTATCCTCAGCTCGGTAGAAAAGTATAAAAACCAGGACCCCTCATCTCCGGGTGATTCTGAAGATTCCCGCTAGCCAGTTACAAAACCTTACAATTCGTTACCCGGCTGAAAAGCTTGCACGGGTAACTAGCTGTAATCTTGTCGTCGTTATTAACTGAACTTCTGGACTAGAAAATGAAAAAATCGACAAAAATTATCGCAGTAACTGTTTTAGCACTGGGTGTTACCTCGGGTGTTATGGCTTATGGTGCACACAGTGCCTGGAAGACGAGCCCCGAGGAAAAAGCTGAATACCTGACCGAAAAGATAACCGAAAACCTGGAACTCGATGTGATTCAGCAACAAAATCTGAAGGCGTTATCGGTGACTCTGCTTGAAGTATTTCAGGATGTCCGATCAAATCGAAACGAACACAGGGAGATGGTTCAACAATTATTGTCCGAACCGACAATGGACCAGGTAAAGGTTTTACAAATGGTTCAACAGAAAACTCAACTGATCAATGACAGGGCACCGCAGCTTATCGCCTCACTGGCCGGTTTTCTGGATTCGCTCGATAGCGAGCAAAAAAAGGAATTGAGTGAACACATGGGTGAGCACATGAGTCGGCATCAGAAACACCATTAATTTCGACCATCAACTGGCCCGACGAAAGCAACTTCAACTATCTGAAGTTGCTTTTTATTATTTCTATCCGTGCTAACGTTTGCCTTCGGCCAGGCAGGTAACATGAGAAAACTTTTGCTAATAGACGATGACGAAAAACTTGCGGAACCGCTCCGGGTTTATCTTGCTAAATTTGAATTCTCTGTATCAGCTGAAACACATCCTCTATCCGCAATTGACAGATTACAGCAGGAGCAGTTTGAACTTGTTGTGCTCGATATTATGCTGCCCGGGATCGATGGATTTGAAACCTGTCGCCGAATTCGGCAGTTTAGTGATATTCCAATCATCATGTTGACGGCCAGGGGTGACGTCATGGACCGGGTTGTCGGGCTTGAACTCGGGGCCGACGATTATTTGCCTAAACCTTTCGAACCACGCGAACTGGTGGCGCGAATACAGAATATCTTAAAGCGATCCAAACAAACCAGAATTCGCGAGCAATTCAAAATTGGCGATCTGCGGATCGATCTGGGCAAGAAACTGGTGCAGATTAACGACCAGATTGTTGATATTACCTCGACTGAATTCGCTCTACTGGATTTATTGATAAAGAATCAGGAAAAGGTGTTTAGCCGTGACGAGATCATGCGCGTATTAAACGGTATCGATGCAGATATCTATAGTCGAGCCATCGATGTCCTGGTTAGTCGGTTGCGGCATAAATTGCAACGCCCGGAACTGATTCGAACCGTTCGCGGTAGCGGATACCAGTTTGTCATTCGGTAATGCTGAATAATCTACGTCAGTATCTTCGAATCAGGCGTCAGAGCCTGATTTTCAGGTTACTGCTTTATTTTGTTCTATCGATGTTTACCGTCGCTTTGATCCTCAGTATTAATTTTACGAGTCGGATTAAACCCCACTTTATTAGCGATTTGCTCCCTAACCTGGCGCGCTATATTGAGTATGTTATCGACGACATCGGTTTGCCGCCGGATCTGGAAAGGGCCGGGTCTCTCGCCCTCGATCTGCCATTCGAGATACGCATTGAAGGTCCCGATACCCAGTGGTCGTCACAATCCTGGATCCAGTCGATAAACAATTTTGAACTTGAGCAGGCACCGCGTCCTTACCAGGAATATTATATTGGTCATGAGCACGGTGAATTTGTTTTAATGGTTGAAAAAAAGGCTTTTCGCTATCTATTCGTGGTAGATAGCAGCTTTAGGGCTGGATCGAGAAAACGCCACTGGATCCTGTTTATTTCGCTGGGTGCGACGCTATTCGTTCTGTATCTCTTTATTCGTAGAATGTTCCGGCCCATTGAGGCAATTTCCCAGAAGGTTAGCGACATTGGCGCTGGTAAACTGGATAGCCCTGTTGAAATTCGTGGCGAGGATGAGCTGGCTCAATTAGCACGGGGCATTAATAATATGGCAGTACAAATTAAGACTATGCTGGAAGGCAAGGCGGGTTTGTTGCTCGCCATCAGCCACGAACTGCGTTCCCCGATGACACGAATGCGGGTTAACCTGGAATTGCTCGATAAAAGCGAGACAAGAGATTTGCTGATCGAGGATATCGGTGAAATGGAACACCTGGTTGCTAACATTCTCGAATCAGAAAGGTTAAATACGAGCCATGCGCCGCTTAACAGGTCAGAATTTAATCTGGCGGAGACCATAAATGAAGTGATCAATCAATATTTTCCTGATCAGAATATTACTCAGGAGCTGTCTCCGGTAATCGCCTCACTCGACGACGTCAGGATTCGGCTGTTAATCAAAAACCTGCTCGAAAACGCCTGTCGTTACTCGACGGAAAGTGATATTCCGGTGGGGATAAAACTTGAGAAACAGGCAGATTTTCTATCCCTGCAGATATCTGACCATGGGCCGGGTATTAGCGAAGCCGAACTAGCACACCTCACCGATCCATTTTACCGGACGGATACTGCTCGTCAGCGTCGTACAGGCGGTTATGGGCTCGGCCTTTATTTATGTAAATTGATAGTAGAAGCCCACGCCGGACAGATAAATTTCCACAGTAGTATAGGCGAGGGGACCACAGTGATCGTCCGTATTCCTGTGGATAGGGGTATAGGTCACAATTAATCAAGCGTAATAGTTGACCATTTTAGTCAGGATTGTATACTCTGGCTAATTATCGCCACTTCTCATCTCTGATGCGTTTATCCACCAAAAGCAGGTATGCAGTTACTTCGTTGATAGATATGGTCATGCACTCTGACCCGGGTCCGGTTTCGCTGGTCGATATCTCGGTCCGCCAGGGCATTTCGTTGTCCTATCTGGAGCAGCTTTTTGCCAAAATGCGGCGTAATAAACTAGTGGTCAGCACCCGGGGTCCGGGCGGAGGGTATAGCCTGGGGAATTCCCCCGAAACGGTTTGTATCGCTGATATTATCAAGGCGGTGGATGAGGAGATGAATGTCACTAATAAGGATGTTATGGATGGCTCAACCGATTACGAACCCTGTCTAACGGAGCAGTTGTGGGATGAGCTCAGTGAACAGATACATGATTATCTGACCACTATTTCACTCGCAGACATGATGCAAAACGAAGAGGTAGTGGAGC
>JACZQS010000167.1 GCA_022545625.1 Pseudomonadota bacterium | reverse complement strand
ATTCCTGACAATATCGCAGCCATAACGCCCGCTACTGAAATTGATGAAAACCCGGTTCACCTATCAATTGAGTGCCTTGACGCTGTTGCCCGCAATGTTCGGATTGCTGGCGGCCTGCGCGACAACCATGCGCACCGAACTGGTCGAACACCATGTACGCTATTGCATAGAAAACACTCACTGGCGCTTAACAACAGATCACAATTAAAGCGGCCAATATTAATGTGTATAGCCTGATCCTCGAGATATTTCAATATTTGTTGTCGCATAATCCCCTCGACGCCGGCGAATTCAAGAGATGGTGTGTATACTTCTCCACGCAGACAGAAAAACAGGTTACTGACTATTCCTTCGACGATGTATCCATCGGTATCGCGCAATATTGCCTCATTCTTGTTCCCAATTTCTGCCAGCTCGATTGCGGCTAGCACATAATCCAGGCGGTTTAAATGTTTGATGCCGGCCAGATTCGGATTTATTGCCAGGCGGGTCTGGCATATAGCGACATCCAGTTCCAGCTCTGTATGATCGATAGCAGTATACGGATACCTGAGAACAAATACCGACGCCTGATTCACTGTCGGCATTTCGAGTCCCCTGCCCCCGATTCCACGGGTAACGATAAGTTTGACTACCGCGGAATCGTATCCGCTGGTTTCTGCCTCGATTTTATCCAGCAACCACTTCTCGTCAGGCAGGGAAATACACAGTTTTTTGCAACCTCGTTGCAGGCGGTGATAGTGGTTGCTCCATAACGGTATATCGGCATTTACCTTCAGCAGGGTTTCGAACAGGCCGTCGCCATAGTGCAATCCTCGCTCCTGCATATCCAGCATCTGGTTGATCTGCAAATCAGGCATCGAGATTGATCGCGTTGAGCAAGCCCTGAGCCTTGTGCCGGGTTTCCATCAGTTCCCTGTCTGGCACCGAGTCGTGCACAATACCACCCCCGGCACGAAAACTGACCGTGTTTCTATCGTAGAGAAGAGTCCTGATCAGGATATTCAGGTCCATGCGTCCATCGAGGCCGATATATCCCAGGGAGCCCGTATAGGGACCCCGGGGGGCCTGCTCCAGTTCGCTGATTATTTCCATGCATCGCACCTTCGGGCAACCGGTAATAGTGCCGCCAGGAAACACGGCATGGACGATATCCGCGACAGTCTGCCCAGGACGAATCCGGCCCTCGATATTCGATACTATATGGTGGACATGTTCATAGCTTTCCAGCACCATTTTTTCTGTCACCGTAATACTGCCGGGTTCGCAAAACCGCCCCAGGTCATTACGCACCAGGTCGATTAACATGACGTGCTCGGCCTTCTCCTTTGGATGGGCCAACAGGTGTTTCGACAGCTCGATATCCTCGTCCACGGTTTTCCCGCGAGGATGTGTGCCGGCAATAGGCCTCGATTGCGCAACACCCTGGGTTACCGAAATTAGTCGCTCCGGCGAAGAACTGATTATGTACTGGTCACGGTGTTTGACCAGTGCAGCAAACTGTGCCGGGTTACTGCGAGCCAGGTTATGATACAGGGCTACCGGATCGCAGTCCTGCTGATAATGGACAATCCATTTGCGTGATAAATTGGCCTGAAAGATATCGCCATCACGAATGTATTGCTTGGTCCTGGTGATATGATCCAGGTATATTTCAGGATCATCTTCTTCTATTGATCCGGCGACGAGATCCCCAGGAACATAGTCGCCAAGCCCCGAAATGTCCTCGAGTATCTGATTTTTCAGGTGATGAAATTCCTCTTCTACGACTATATGGGCAGATTCATCTTCGTGATCGACTACTATCGCTGCAGGTATCCTGGTTATAAAAGCAACAGGCAACACGGACTCACCGGTGAAATACTTAACCTGGGGCTCGATTGTCTGGGCATATTCGTAAGCCAGGAATACAAACCAGCCGCCACTAAATGGAAAATCTGATTGCTGGCAACCACTTGCCAGATCGACGTCGATCGATGCCAGGCAGTCTTCATCACCGGTATACTGGCAAACAGAATCCAGCGGGTGGGAAAATAGTAAGGAATAACGTGAATTTTGCCCACCGCGCGTGTTTGATGCCAGCAGGTATGGGTAAGTATCAGGTTTTAGCGCATGGACCGCGAGTAAATCCGGGATCGTTTCGAGTTTGTAACTGATAGCCACAGCACATCATATTCTCTTAAATATACAGGTTCCATTGGTGCCGCCAAACCCGAATGAATTTGACATGGTGACATCTAATTTCATCTCTCTTGCGGTATTGGCAACGTAATCGAGATCGCATTCAGGATCCTGGTTATCAAGATTGATCGTCGGCGGTACAACCTGATCTCGCAATGCAAGAATCGAAAATATGGCTTCAATACCACCTGCTGCACCCAGTAAATGTCCAGTCATGGATTTGGTTGAACTGATCACAAGTTTGTAGGCTCGCTCACCCATTGCCAGTTTAACCGCCATGGTTTCAGCCAGGTCACCTGCAGGAGTCGATGTGCCATGCGCATTGATATAGTCGATGTCATCCGCATTCAGTCCTGCGTCATTCATCGCATTGTTCATGCAGCGCGCGGCACCCTCGCCTCCCATCGACGGTGAAGTCATATGGTATGCGTCACCGCTCATGCCGTAGCCTACCAATTCACAATAAATATTGGCGCCGCGTTTTTTCGCCATTTCATACTCTTCGAGAACGACTACGCCGGCACCATCTCCCAGCACAAATCCGTCTCGATCTCTGTCCCAGGGTCGGCTGGCTGCCTCGGGATCGTCATTTCGGGTAGACAACGCACGCGCGGCTGCAAAGCCACCGATGCCCAGGGCCGAAGTCGCCATTTCGGCTCCGCCTGCCACCATCACGTCGGCATCACCATAGGAAATCATACGACCGGCATCGCCTATATTGTGGGCACCGGTAGTACAGGCGCTTACAATCGAGATATTTGGACCTCGCAAGCCTCGCATGATCGATAAGTTTCCCGACACCATATTAATGATCGAACTCGGTACAAAAAATGGTGATATTTTCCTTGGGCCACTTGCGATAAAAATATCGCGTTGTTTTTCTATATAGGGCAGTCCTCCAATACCCGAACCTATCGCAACGCCTATCATGTCGGCATTTTCTTCGGTTACCTGGAGACCGGAATCATCCAGCGCCTGCATCCCTGCAGCCAATCCAAAATGGATGAAGGTAGCCATTTTTTTGAGGTCTTTAGGTGCTATATACGGCGAGGGATCAAAGTTTTTTACCGAACCCGAAATCCGCGCTGAAAACTGACTGGCATCGAACGATGTAATTGGCGCTATACCGCTTTTACCTGCAATTATATTTTTCCAGGATTCTTCTACAGAATTACCAACGGGCGTCAGCAAACCAAGGCCTGTTATTACTACACGACGATTTGGCACTAAGGGTCCCCTCTAGAGTTCAAAACTCGGACAATAAATGAAAATGCCGCTTAGCATTCAAGATGTTAAGCGGCATTGTCTATTTCGAGTATTCTTTCAAACGTTAGCGTTTACGTAGTCGATGGCTAATTGAACACTGGTGATTTTTTCGGCTTCTTCATCCGGAATCTCAGTTTCAAATTCTTCTTCAAGAGCCATGACCAGTTCTACGGTGTCTAGTGAGTCGGCTCCCAGGTCATCGACGAAAGATGCATCGTTGGTCACGTCTTCTTCTTTAGCGCCCAATTGTTCTGCAACAATTTTTTTTACACGTTCTTCAACAGAGCTCATTTGAGAATATCTCCTGGTTAGTGATTCAGTAGCTTGTTATTTGGCGATATTGTATTGAAAACCACACCGAGTTGCCAGTTTGTCTTTAATTTTTTATTCTTCATTAATAAACAATAGTTTAAGGAACCTCTGATTAATTCTGGGTGAATCGGGTTGTGATTCAAAATGCCGAAGCGTCGGACCGTTCAGTTCAAGGCGTGGAACGCAAGGCCGCTCATCGACATCCTGTCGCCGCGGCACTGGCACTTCCCTGTGCTGCGTAATAGCACGGCTATTGCTAAGTTTCACAAAGCTTCCGCTCCTGCTCACGCCCCTCACCTACATCCATGTAGGCGACATGGGAATTGGTCATTTTGGGCACAACGCGTTCATTCATGAATTGATCAGAGGTTCCCTAAAATGGTAACTTAAAACCCGGCGGCAGGTTCAGGCCGGAGGTCATTTCCTGCATGACTTCCGCGTTGCTTTTCTCTACTTTATGTACCGCATCGTTGATCGCCGCAGCCACCAGGTCCTCGAGCATATCCTTGTCTTCACCGACAAGAGTGGAGTCAATCTTGATACGGTTCACTTCGTGAGTTCCACACATTATAACCTGGACCAGTCCACCACCGGATTCGCCGGTGACTTCCTTGCTTGCCAGTTGTTTTTGCGCATTCTGCATATTTTCCTGCATTTCCTGCGCTTTTTTCATCATCTCACCGAGTGCGCCTTTCATTGTCTTTCCTCTGCTGGTTGTCACTCTAAAAAATAATTCGGACCCGCTATGGGTTGATTTTCCTGACACTGGATTCGACTAGCTCGGCACCGAATGCGTCATTCAGTTTCTTAACAATGCCATTTTGCCGGATTGCCTCAATGGCTGCCTGCTTTTGTTCCTGCAGCACGCGCTGTTTAAATTGCTGCGGCGTTTCCACTCCCAGTTCATCCTGCGCAAGTAATTCCAGCTTCAATGATACCCCAAGTCTTATTTCAATCGCCTGTCTAATTTCATCCTCAATATTTGTGTTCACCAATTCGAGTAATTCACTGCTTAGATTCAGACAAACATAATCCTGTTGCAGGGATTCGAGAGTGCTGTTTAACACGATTTCCAGCGCCAGTCCCTGCAGTCCGAGTTCACAGGCAAAACTCGACCAGTGAATCGACCGGTCATTTTGAGGTTCGGGTTCAGGGTATCTTGCCTCATCGACCGGTTGCCTATCCGGGTCGGAGCCCTGATCCACTACAGCGGATAAATTGCTCTCATCCGCTACTATAGTTTTAATTCCCTCTATCCCCAGACTCCTGGGCTCGGAATCCATTTCAGGCTGAATTACAGGCTTTTTTTTTCCGCTATTATCTGCGTTGTCGATTCGGCATCGGGTGTAAAGGCAAGCAACCTCAACATTAGCATTTCAAACCCAAGCGCCTGGTCAGGGCTGATGTTCAGATCATGTCGTCCCTGCAATAGAATTTGATAGTAAAGTTGAGTTTCTTCGGCCGACAGGCGCGCTGCGAATTCGCCGATTTGCTCGTCCAGCATGTCGTTCTCCGATTCCATTTCGATTCCACCCTGGTGCAACGCAATCGCTTGTAGCAGAGATATCATTTCAGCGCAGACGCGCCGATAGTCCGGATTATGCGAAATTATATTTCTGGCCTCCCGAATCATTGCAGCCGAATCCTGCAGCAATAGCGAGTCGAGCAACTTGTACAGGTAATCACGGGATATTGAGCCCAGCATGGCTTCTACGGTTTCCTGGCGTACTGAGCCTGCACCATAGGCGATGGCCTGGTCAAGCAGGCTCAAGGCATCTCGCATACTGCCATCCGCAGCACTTGCCAACGACGCCAGTGCGCCCGCCTCGAATTCAACCTTCTCTTCTTCGAGCAGGTATTGCAGGTGCGATTGAATCTGCTGCTTTACCATCCGTTTCAGATTGAACTGCAGGCAACGCGACAGCACCGTAACGGGTATCTTCTGTGGCTCGGTGGTAGCGAGCAGGAATTTGACGTGCGGTGGCGGCTCTTCGAGCGTCTTCAACAACGCGTTGAAGGAATGGTTGGAGAGCATATGCACTTCGTCGATCAGATAGACCTTGAAACGCCCCGTCGTAGGCGCGTACTGCACGTTCTCCAGTAGCTCCCGAGTATCCTCGACT
>JACZQS010000166.1 GCA_022545625.1 Pseudomonadota bacterium | reverse complement strand
TGGGCAAAACGTCGGGGCCATGTGCAAACACCATTGCTCCGCTGGCGACTACTGCCAGTGCCACTGCAATCGGCACATTGATCATCACCAGCACCATTAAGCCGATGAACATGAAGAGTACAATCATCGGGGGTTTGCTCTGCGCCTACTCATACCGAAGCACCTCGACCTGGCCAGTTGCTTCGCGCCAAATCTGGGGCAGATTCAGGACTTCCGCGATCACGAACAGGATTGCGCCGATGGGTATCACGGACTGGGTAAACTGGGTGCCGATAAATGGCAGACTGATCAAGGTGTCGCCTTCCAGGACTATCAAGACGATATAGCCGTACCAGGCCAGGATCAGGAAGAACCCGATTGTGACGATCTCTGAGCAGATTACCATCGGCACCCGATACACTGGTGGTACGGCGGCGATCAATCCGGGTACGCCGATATGGGCGCGCTTCAAAGCGGCGAGCGAGGCGCCATAATAGGTCAACCAGGCGAGCTGTACGGAGGCGACTTCGTCATACCAGGAAAGCGATTCCCCGGCCCAGCGGAAGATAACCCCCAGCACCACCACCGCGGCCAGACTGATGATCAGCAGGACGGTGATCGTTTCTAACAGGCGCTCGAATACAGAGCGCGCAGTGTCGAATTTATTCACAACAGCACTTTACGAATCAGAATCTTTTATAAATCGAGGAAAAGCCCTGCCCCGCTAGCGCGGGGCAGGATATGAATACTCTATTGGGCAAGACCCAGGGCCGTCTCGATCAGTATCTTACCGGTAGGCACCGACTCGCCGAATTCTTTGTAGATCGGCTTGCTGGCATCGATAAAGGCCTGTTTGTCTGCATTATTGACCTGGATTCCGCCCGCCTTGAGCTCCGCTAGTAGATCAACTTCCATTTGTGCGGCGGTTTTATAGACAAAGTCCTGGGTTTCCATCGCCGTACTCTCAAGGATATTACGTACATCCTCGGGCAGTTTGTCCCAGTATTTCGTGCTTACCGTCACATAGGCTGGTGTGTACACATGACCGGTCATGGAGAGATACTTTTGCACCTCCTGAAACTTGCCGCTGGCAATCTGTGCCAGGGGGTTCTCCTGGCCATCGAATGTGCCGGTCTGTAAGGCGATAAATACTTCCGAGAACGACAGGGGTGACGGGTTGGCGCCGTAGGCTTTGAACATCTTGACACGCCACACTGACTTCGGTGTCCTCAATTTAAGGCCCTTTAGGTCTTGGGGTGTGTTGATGGGCCGCTTGTTGTTGGTAATATTGCGGAAGCCATTCTCCCAGATCGCCAGTACTTTGTAGCCTTTCTGTTCGAGAATCGGTGCCAGGGTCGGCCACACGATCTTCTTTTCGATACGCGCCATGTGAGCCCTGTCCTTGACCAGGTACGGCATATCGAAAAGACCGAACTCATCCGACACCGAAGCCATAACTGAGGATGGCAGGGCGAAGTCAATCGTGCCGAGTTTGAGCTTTTTCAATAACTCCTTGTCCTTGCCGAGTTGGCTCGAACCGAAAGCCGTGACTTTCGCCTTATCGCCGAGCTTGACATTGACGCGCATGGCGAATTCATTCACGGATGCTTCAAACAGCGATCCCGGTTTGCCGACATGGCCGAATTTCAGTTGCAGCATCTCGGCGGCGAATACCGGGGTCGCCAGAATGACGCTTAATATAACTGCGGGACTAATGATTTTCAGAAATCTCATTTTTTTCTCCTTCCACTGATTATGGTTAATTGACGTTTTGTTATTATGGGTAAAAATTTCCTGCGCAACGATCCTACTCCTAATTACTTTATAAGGGCAAATAAATATTCGCTGCATTACACTCAACAGGCATGAGATTTGTTTCAAAATTTAACTTAGGGATTTTCCGTGAGGTAGTCGAGAGCAGCATTTATGCCGCCCTTGTTAAAGGGTATTTTTGCCGCCGCGAGGCCCATTTCCACCCCGCTTAAGGTACCAGCAAGCATCAGGTCATTAAAATCACCTAAATGGCCGATACGAAAAACCCGTCCCTGAACTTTGGCCAGGCCAGTACCGAGTGACATATTGTATCGCTCCAGAATCACCTTGCGTAGATGGTCGGCATCGTGCCCTTCCGGAACCATGATTGCTGTTAGCGCAGCACTGTACTCTTCAGGATCAAGGCAGAGAATTTCCAGACCCCAGGCACGCACCGCGAGTCGCGTCGCTTCCCCGTGACGCCGATGCCTGGCAAAAACATTACCGAGGCCCTCTTCCTCCAGCAACATCTTCAGCGATTCCCGCAGGGCGTAAAGAAGGTTAGTCGCCGGAGTGTAGGGGAAATAACCCGTCTTGTTGGCGGCGATCATCGGTTGCCAGTTCCAGAATGAGGCGGGCAGGGTCGCTGTTTTGGAAGCTTCCAGCGCTTTCGTACTAATCGCGTTAAAACTGAGTCCGGGTGGCAGCATCAAACCTTTCTGTGAACCCCCGACCGTGACATCCACACCCCACTCGTCGTGGCGGTAATCGATCGAACCCAGTGATGAAATGACATCCACCATGAACAGGGCAGGATGTCCGGACTTGTCGATGGCTTTCCTGATTTCACCGATTCGGCTGGTGACGCCAGTGGAAGTCTCATTATGAACCACCATCACTGCCTTGATTGCGTGGTTCTCGTCTGCGGATAATCGGGCTTCAACCTCAGCGGGGTCGACACCCCGACGCCAGTCACCTTCGACAAATTCGACATCGAGACCAAGATCGTTTGCTATGACTTGCCAAAGGGTGGCGAAATGACCAGTCTCGAACATCAATACCTTATCACCCGCGGACAATGTGTTGACCATGGCCGCTTCCCAGGCACCGGTGCCCGATGCAGGATAAATAACCACATCGGCCGAGGTTTTAAACACCTGTTTTAACCCTTTCAGAATTTCAAGTGTGAGTAGTGCAAACTCCGGACCACGGTGATCCATGGTCGGCATGTCCATAGCCCGCAGTACCCGCTCGGGCACATTGGTCGGCCCGGGAATTTGAAGAAAATGACGCCCTGCTTGTCTCGGCATTACGAACTCCTTTAAATTATTTGTTATATTTTATTCTTTGGGTGACAATCCTGCCTTAGCCTCGCAAGATGTGCAACCCCGACTTATAATGAGGATAGTCGAGATTATTTTGATTCACCTGGTTTGAGTCATCAAAATTAATCCGAGGCTCCTTTGCCTACAAACACAATGAATCGTCAATATTCTACTCTCCATAAATCACGCATAGGTGACAGTACATTGGCAGCCAGGCTGCGAAAGGAACTGGAGGGAGAGGTTATGTTTGATGCCTTCAGTCGTGGTCGCTACAGCACCGATGCCTCTATTTACCAGATAGAACCGATTGGCGTTGTGGTACCGCGCAATCAGCAGGACATTGTGCGCACCATTCAAATTGCTGGCGATGAAGGCATCCCCGTATTGCCACGCGGCGGAGGTACTTCTCAAATTGGACAGACCGTCGGCACAGCGCTTGTTGTCGATACCACCAAATACATGAACCAGGTGTTGGAATTCGACGCCGAGTCGCGAGTCGTAAGTGTTCAACCCGGTCTCGTACTCGATCAACTTAACCGGCAATTAAAGCCACGGGGGCTATTCTATCCGGTCGACGTCTCAACCGGTAATCGGGCAACCCTCGGAGGTATGGCCGGCAACAACAGTTGCGGGGCACGTTCTATTCGCTACGGCAATATGGTACACAATGTCCAGGCTATCGATGCCATTTTGGCAGACGGCAGCGCTGCGCATTTTGGCGATTTGGCGCACACCACTCAGGACGGTGTCTGCGCCGAGCTACTGCGAAAATTGACTGAATTGGGACAGCGCGAAGCGGAGGAAATCGAGCGCCGGTTTCCCCGGCTATTACGACGTGTCGGTGGCTATAACATCGATGAAATCGCCCAGGCCGATACTGCTAATTTTGCACGTTTACTGGTTGGCTCAGAAGGTACCCTGGCGTTTTTCACCCACCTTCAACTGGAGCTACAACCGATCCCCCCGCATAAAGTACTGGGTGTCTGTCATTTCCCAACTTTTCATCAGGCCATGGATTCGGCCCAGCATATCGTCAAACTCGACCCCAGTGCGGTGGAACTGGTCGACCGCACCATGATTGATTTGTCGCGCGAAATCCCGATGTTCCGGGCCACGGTGGATCGTTTCGTTCAGGGCAAGCCGGAGGCGTTGCTACTGGTGGAGTTTGCCGGTGAGGATCGCAACGAGCAACTGCGTAAACTCGGGCAACTGATCGAGTTGATGGCCGATCTCGGATTGCCTGGCGCGGTAGTCGAAGCACTCGACCCGGAGTTCCAGACCGCGGTATGGGAAGTACGCAAGTCCGGACTCAATATCATGATGTCGATGAAAGGCGATGGTAAACCGGTATCGTTTGTCGAAGACTGCGCGGTACGCCTGGAAGATCTTGCCGAGTACACCGATCGGCTGACCCAGGTATTTGAGAAATACGGTACCACCGGGACCTGGTATGCCCATGCCTCGGTGGGTTGCCTGCATGTACGACCGATCCTGAACATGAAGGACCCGAGTGGAGCGCAGAAAATGCGCGCGATTATGGAAGAAACTCTGGAAATAGTTCAGCAATACAAGGGTTCGCATTCCGGTGAACACGGTGACGGTCTTGCACGGTCAGAATTTCACGAACGCATGTTCGGATCACGGATGGTACGTGCCTTTGAGGAAGTCAAAGATTGCTTTGACCCTACCGGGATATTCAATCCGGGCAAGATTGTTCATCCACAACGCATGGATGATCGATCGCTGTTCCGTTATGGTCCAGATTATGCGGTGGCGCGCATCGATACGGCTTTGGACTGGTCCGAATGGGGTGGGTTTGGCGCTGCCGTCGAGATGTGCAATAACAACGGTGCCTGTCGTAAAGCGGATGCCGGTGTGATGTGCCCCTCGTTTCGTGTCACCCGGGATGAACAACATTTGACACGCGGTCGGGCCAATACCTTGCGCCTGGCTATCAGTGGTCAACTGGGCGCCGATGCCCTGGTTTCCGATGAGATGTACGACACCATGGATTTGTGTGTTGGCTGTAAGGGCTGTAAGCGAGAATGTCCTACCGGGATCGACATGGCCAAGATGAAAATAGAATTTCTGCACCAGTATCACAAGCATCATCGCTTGCCGCTGAAAGACCGGTTAATCGCCTGGTTACCTCGCTATGCGCCCGTAGCCTCGCGCTTGAGTTTTATCATGAACTTACGCGATCGAATTCCTGGCCTGGCCTGGAGCAGTGAAAAATTGCTCGGTCTGAGCGCAGCGCGTAGTCTGCCGCTATGGCGTTCTGACTATTTTGACGATAATCGGGAGCAGATAAATTCACAAGAGCCGGGGAATGGCGAAGTAGTATTGCTGGTTGATACCTTTGAACGCTATTTTGAACCTGAAATTGCGCGAGCTGCTCTCAAGGTGCTTGGTGCCGCAGGCTACCAGGTACAACTGCTACGACCCCTCGATGGCGGACACCCTCTGTGTAGTGGACGTACTTTTCTTGCGGTTGGTATGGTGGATGAAGCGCGGTTTGAAGCCCAACGCGTGCTCGAAGCTGCGAAGCCTTATGTTGAACGGGGTGTACCCATCATTGGTCTCGAGCCATCCTGTCTGTTGACCCTACGCGATGAATTCAAAAGCATGATACCCGGTGCAGAAACCGATGCGCTATCCGAGCGTGCCCTGCTACTGGAAGAGTTTCTGGCCCAGCAGCACCAGGCCGGAAATCTCCAGCTCAATTTGAAATCCATATCTGCAAGGCGGGCAATCGTACACGGGCACTGTCATCAAAAAGCCTTTGCTACCATGTCAGCGATGCAGCAGGCATTGGCATTAGTACCAG
>JACZQS010000165.1 GCA_022545625.1 Pseudomonadota bacterium | reverse complement strand
GCGCACATGTCTGTTATCTCGACTCCTACCCGTTGAATGAATATTCGATGTATGGCGCTGTCCCATTGCAGGAGATCAAGCGTAATTTGTTAATGTACAAAAAGTCGGGCCAGCTTCACAAGGTGAAATTGTTATTGCTGACCAATTGTACTTTCGACGGCATCGTCTACAACGTCGAACGTATCATGGAAGAATGTCTGGCGATTAAACCAGATTTAATTTTTCTCTGGGACGAGGCCTGGTTTGCATTTGCCGGTTTCACCCCAACCTATCGGCGCCGTACCGCGATGGCGACTGCGAAACGCTTAAAAGCGCGTTATCGAAGTGAAGAATATGCGAATGAGTACGCGAGTTATCAAAAGCGTATCGCCAAACTGGATGACGAAGCGTTGATTACCGAACGCCTGCTACCCGATCCTGAAAAGGTGCGGATAAGGGTCTACGCGACTCAATCGACGCACAAATCGCTGACTTCGCTGCGCCAGGGGTCGATGATTCATATCCACGACCAGGATTTCAGAAACGAGGTACAGAAACCGTTCAACGAAGCCTTCATGACACATACTTCGACCTCACCGAATTATCAGATTCTCGCATCGCTCGATATCGGTCGCCGCCAGGTTGAACTCGAGGGTTTTGAAATGGTGCAAAAACAGATCGAGCTGGCGATGGCTATTCGTGAACGCGTCGCTTCACACTCATTGTTGAAGCGGTATTTTCGCTTTCTCGAGGCCGACGAAATGATTCCCGGGGAGTATCGGGCCTCGGGCATTAAAACTTATTTCAGCCCGGAAAAAGGCTGGCGCAATTACAGTATGGAAGAAGCCTGGTCGACCGATGAATTTGTCATCGACCTGACGCGTTTGACCCTGTACATCGGAAAAACCGGAATCGACGGCGATACTTTCAAAAATGAATATCTGATGGATAAGTACGGTATTCAAATCAACAAGACGTCACGTAACACGGTACTGTTCATGACCAACATTGGGACCACTAGAAGTTCGGTAGCATTTTTGATCGAGGTGCTGGTGAAGATAGCCACCGAACTCGACCACCAGCGCGAGGATGCGAGTCGGGTCGAGCGGCGTATTATCGACAAGCGCATCAAGTCACTATGTGTTGATTTGCCACCGCTGCCCGATTTTAGTTATTTCCATCCAGCTTTTTGCCCGGGGGCGCAACAAAAAACGGTAACCCCCGAAGGCGATATTCGCACAGCATTTTATCTTGCTTACGATGACGAAAATTGCGAATACCTGACAATCGACAAGGGTTCGATTGGAAAGGTGATGAGCTCTGGTCGTGAACTGGTATCGGCTACGTTTGTCACGCCCTACCCACCGGGTTTCCCGATCCTGGTGCCCGGCCAGGTTATCAGTGAGGAGATAGTCGAATTTATGCGAGCGCTCGATGTTAAGGAAATCCACGGCTATGAGCCGGAAATCGGTTTGCAAATACTGACCGAACAGGTACTCGAAGAATTGCTTGCCAAGGGGAATAACAATCGCCCGAAGTCAAAATAATTACAAAGCTGTATTAAAACGCACTCGTCGTGCGATCTACCTAAAAAGACAACCCTGGTAGTTTATGGCTGGTATAAACCTCGGCATAGGGCTGCCCGATTACTGGGTAGCCTTCGGGGTCGATAAAACTTATTCGGTACTCGGTTTCCTCGAAATTCTGAAAACCAAAACGCCAGGCGTGATCGCGCCAGAGGATGTGACATTCGCCGCGGCAGGGGTAGTAGGCCGCGGTATATAACGTGCCGAATCCGCGCGCAAACTGGGTATTAAACAGGGGCGGTTGTAAAAACAGTTGGGCGAAGTTGTCAACACTGTGTTGTTGGTGCGCGACTAGTTCGCTCAAATGCTCGAATCGTAACGCGGTCTGTACTTTATCTTCGTACTTAGGCCAACTGCTACCGCGTTGATGATTGGTCGCGATTCCAGCCGGGGTTACTCGCGAGGGCTTGCCGGGGGCTATCGCAATGGTGGCATAGTCAGCGTTACGATCGAGTAGTGTCACGTTGTAAGCGCCGTGTACCGGGATGTCCTTTACCAGCTCAATGGCCTGTTTAACGCTGGTAGCGTATTCGAGTATATAACGTAGCAATATCGTAATGCCGAATCCCTCGCCAAATTCCTCTCTACCCCCAAACGACATAGATACCGCCAGTCCGTCCTCGTTCATACCATCGAGAACACCTGACATGCAGTCGATCATCGCGATAACCGAACGTTGGTCGAAATGGCTGCGCATTAACAGGCCGTCGAATACATAGGGTGAGTAATCATAATTACGCACGATGACGGGTTCATTTTGAATGTACACAGCTTGTGAGCAGCCGCGAAACAGGGGTGGCGGACAATATTGTGCGAGAAAGCGTGCGGCATGGTCACCCCCGCCAGCGAGTTCGACCATGGTTTCGTAAGTCGGCAGTAACTCGGGCATATGTTGGCGTAGTGCCTGAAGTGACTGCAAATAGGTGGGCCTGTCGCCCTCACCGTCGCGCAAAAACCAGCGTCGGTAGGCAGGCCACAAGGTATTAAATTCACGTTGCCAGACAGTACCGGGCTTTCCTTCAATCAATGAACGGAAAGTAAAATCCATCTGGGTCGCCAGTGCCATTAGAGGGTCGTATCAGGCGGTTCGGGTAAATCGGCAGGATGTAATTCGCCTGGATCTTCCAGTTCTACCAGGGCCGTACCCAGGGGTTCAAGGTCGTTTCGAGTCCACCAGTACCAGAAACCCTGATCGCGTAACCAACCGCCGAGCCGATCGATACTATTCCACTCACGACCCGCACCCCGTGCATTAAATACCCGACAAAGTTGGCTATCTACATAGACCGCAACCGCCCAGGAGAATGGATGTTTATCCTGATCGCCGTAGCCGCCACCCTGATGCAGGCGCTCGACCCGGTAAACCACCGCGTAATCGCCAAGCCGGGCTGCTTCACGCAATGGCGCCAGGTCGGCCTGGGTGACCGAACCGGCAATACCTAAAAATACATCTTGGCTCATGGTGTTGACAAATATCGTTTTATTGACTACATTATGTACCATGATGTCGAAAGCTACAACTCACTGGCATCAATTACTGTTAACTCAATAAACTCAGGGCGATCCCTGACTCAGGAGAATCTAAAGAAATGAGCAAGAAAGTATCACCAATCCCACGCGGTTACAGAACCGCAACCCCTTGCCTGACGGTTATCAATGTTGATAGTGCTGTGGCATTTTATCAGGCCGCGTTTGGTGCGGAACTGCTGACTCGTCACACTGCTACTGACGAATTAGCTGCAGTACATGCAACCATCAAGATAGGCAATAGTATTATCGCCCTTAACCAGGAAGCCCCTGAACAGGGTATTTTATCACCTCTGACAATGAATGTTTCTGCTGGCCAGATACATCTGTACCTGGACGATGTTGACGCAAGCTGGAATCGCGCAGTTGAAGCCGGTGCTGTTGTCCGTACTCCGTTATTTGACGCTTATTGGGGAGATAGAACTGGAATTCTGGTCGATGGCAATGGTCACCTCTGGTCGCTTGCAAGCAAGATCGAAAATCTGTCGCAGGAAGAAATTAGTAATCGTGCTAAATTCGGTGTTGCCACAGTTGAAGAATTTGTTGCAGATTCCGAGATTCCTGCCGCAACCTATGCTATAGAACCCCCAGCGTTTGAACAAACTGCTACGGCCTGAACCAGCGATGATGGGTCTTAAGGAAGGTCTGATTGATTCAGAGGTGCCTTAAAATCAGGGCCTGGCTATTAAAAACACTGGAACGATTGTACTATCGCACCGACGAGCCATTGGCGTCGGTCGTAACACAATCGTTATCCTGTTCAACGGGCGGTGCAGGTATTCACCGCCCGTTGTTTGTAAATCCCGGGTCCGGCAATATGCAGTACATAAAAAAAACAGCAATACAACAAATCGATGCATTAAAAACAGGTGAGATCAGCGCTACGGAATTGCTCGAACAAACCATAACGCATGCGGACAAAATCGATCCCTACCTTAATCCATTTGCGCAAAAGCTGTACAACAGGGCCCGCCAGTTAGCCAGCGAAGCTGATAAAAAACTCGAAAAAGGCAAAGCCGGGCTTCTGGGCGGTCTGCCAATTACGATAAAGGATTCACAGTTTCTCGCCGGCTATCCCTGCGCTAACGGGTCCAGAACACTCAGAGAATTTGTGCCCAATGAAACCTGCAGGGCAGTTGAATTGCTCGAACAGGCGGGCGCTATTATATTTGCTAAAACAACCTGTCCCGAATTCAGCCTGACTGGCATCACCAGTTCGGAACTCTATGGTCTCACCTCAAATCCCTGGAACCTGGGGCGTACCTGTGGCGGGTCCTCAGGTGGTGCCGCTGCTTCGGTCGCCGCCGGTTTGGGCGCCTTTTCGCTGGGTGGCGATGGTGGTGGATCGATCCGAATTCCGGCTGGATTTTGTGGTATCGTCGGGTTTAAACCCAGTTTTGGCGCTATCCCACGCGAGCCCTGCTTTCCGTCATGGCAATCGATAGTATCCTACGGACCGATGACGCGAAGCGTCGCGGACGCGCACCTGATGTACAGCGTGTTGAACCCGGATGCAGCAGCTTACCAGGAGTCTCAATCGTTGGGCCTTAAAGACTACCCATTGATTGTTTCCGAAGATCTCGGAATCGCACCGGTTGATGGTGATGTGCGGCAGGCATTTCGAAGCCTGCTTGATAAATTAGCGAATTCCGGTGCTCGCCTGATTGATGATAGTCCCGGCCTACCGTCATCTGTAGTGACCTGGGCCGTTACCGCGAGCTTCGATGCCGCCATGCACGCTAAACCAAAAAATCATGATGCCGCCAGTATAGGCGAGGTCGCCCGCGATTTTATCGACTTTGGCGGACAGTTTACACAGGAGGAATTTCAGCGGGCGCAGGATAATCGCCAGGTTATTCGTGATGCTTACCAGACAATGTTTGAACGTAATAAATCTTCCATTTTGATCACACCAACCCTGGGTTGTGAAGCCTTCCCGCATGGTAGTATCCATCCGCATAAAATTGAAGATATGCCGATCGAAAAACCCTGGCTTGACTGGGCCAGTTTTCTTTACGATGCCAACCTTGCCGAGTTACCTGCCTGTGCGATTCCGATGGGTATCGGCGATGAGGGATTACCGCTATCGTTGCAGGTACTCGGACCAATCGGCAGCGATGAAGAAGTGCTGCGGGTGGCCGAGGCGATCGAAACGCTAATCGACTGGCAGCATTCGATAGTAATCCCCCAGCCGATAGTCGAATCGTTGCAGCAATCGGCCTGAAATGGAGTACTAGTCCCCTCTCCCAATTTTGGGAGAGGGTTAGGGTGAGGGTTAAAAAGTTAGTGGTAATGTAGGATATTAAAGTTACTTCGTTGCACACCCCTCATCCTAACCTTCTCCCCAAAGGGGAGAAGGGATGTGTAGTGGTGGCAGCTCAAAGTTTCGGACCGCCGGACCGCTGCTGTTACTGTTATGACAAGTTTGAGTAGGTACCAGGCCCCGTTGCACGACTAGAACAGTTTCGATCTGTACGGGTCCTGTGGAAATACCGGCGGCTTTGGCGGTACAACTCCGTGAAACTCGGCGTTGATCGCTGCGGTCCACATTTTCGCCCGCTCGCGCAGTTCGCGTTTTTCAGTTTGCATGCGCCCACGCGATACGATAATACCCAGATCAGCGCCCTTATAGGTGTAGTCGCCTTCACGATAGACGCGCAGATAAAAAGCCTCATCGTTGTCGATGACATTAGTCCAGTCGAGGTCGTGACGATCGAAGGTAATGCCACCGTATTTGTCCATGCGCCATACACCACTCGCAGGGGCATGGGTCAACTGCCGTACCTTGTCCTC
>JACZQS010000164.1 GCA_022545625.1 Pseudomonadota bacterium | reverse complement strand
TATCTGTTTCTCCGACCATTGCGGCCTCTCCTCTTTCTGGCACTGTTATTGTTTTAAGCAGCCCCTGGTTAATTCTGAGTCATATATACCACCAGCAATTGATTCTTGAACTAATCGGCGGTTCCTTAATAATAATGGGGATCTATTTTGCTTATTTAACTCGAACCGTGTTTGCAGAATTTGCCATATCGCTTGAGTTAAATAAGCAAGGGGGCCAGGCCCCCTTGCCGGAACTTCTGCTAGCTGTGGTTGGATTACATCCAACCGCGCTCCTTGTAGTAGCGCACCGCACCGTCATGTAAAGGCGCTGAAATACCTTTGCTGATCATGTCCTTTTCGTTCAGATGGGCAAACGCCGGGTGCAACTTTTTGAATGCCTCAAAGTTGTCGAATACCGCTTTTACGACCGCATAAATGGTATCAGCCGAAGTGGCGGTAGACGATACAAAGGTCGCCAATACACCGAAGGTTGGTACGTCATCCGGGTTACCGCGATACATGCCACCAGGAATAACTGTCGTACCATAAAATGGATACTTGGCGACCAGCTTATCTACCGCGGGTCCCTTGACAGCAACAAAGTTAGCTTCACAGGTGGTAGTCGCTTCCTTGTTCAGGGCTGCGGGATTACCAACCAACCAGAAAAACGCATCGATCTTGTTGTCGCACAATGCGCCGGGTGTCTCGGACGATTTCATCTGCGACGCCAGTTTAAGATCGCCATTGGTTTTTCCCATCGCACCCCAGACAACATTCCAGGTTGCTTCGGTACCCGATCCCGGGTTTCCAATATTGACGCGCTTGTTGACCAGATCATCGATAGTTTTGATATTGGCATCTTTACGCGCCACAATACTGATGGGTTCCGGGTGTACCGAGAATACAGCCCTCAGTTCTTTAAAAGGTCCCGCGTCGATAAAGGCCTGTTTACCAGAACCGTTATAGGCGTGAAACTGCCAGTCAGACTGTGCAACGCCCATGTCCAGTTCACCACCACGAATGGTATTAATGTTGTATACCGATCCACCGGTTGATTCAACCGAGCAACGAACACCGTGCTCCTTGCGTCCCTTGTTTACCAGCCGGCAAATGGCGCCACCGGTTGGGTAGTACACACCGGTTACACCACCAGTACCTATGGTAACAAATTGCTGCTCTGCGGCGAGTACCGGTGCCGTGCTGAATGACGCGGCGACCAGTGACGCAATAGCGAGCTTGCCTAATACTTTCATAATTTTCTCCTTTGCTTTTCGGGCCGATTGATTGTTGTTATGGTGGAACGGGGCTTCGGCTGACCCTGTACCACTAAAAAACCCTTGGCGGTTTGCGCCCATTGTAAGTTAAGGGATATTAATGTCAAACCCCTGACAGCCATTATCCTGGCAGTTGAAATCCCGGCAATTCCCTGGCATCGACAACTCGATTGCCGGCCGCCAATAGGAATTAAAAATGGATTTTAAAGCTCTATTAATGAGGCCAGCAATTAAAGTAGAATGACTGGTTTTTTTATGTAGCCAACTGTGACTTGTCCCATGCCTGGTTTAAAAGTCGATATCCATCAGTTTCTGAAAATTGCGATACCACTGGGCGCTGCCTACCTGGCCGAGTATGCGATGTTTGTTACCACTAAAATAGTGGTCGGAAAGCTTGGTTATCATCACCTCGCGGCAGTCGGTATCGCTGGTGATTTGTCGTTCGAAATCCTTGTCATACTGATGGGTTTACTTTCCATCGTCGGTGTCCTCGCAGCACAGGCGGAGGGCGCCGGAAACAAATCTGAAGTTGGCAAGTCGGTGCGACAAGGAATGCTGGTTGCCAGCATGATTGGTATCCCGGCCATGGTTTTAATCTGGAACCTGGATCTGGTATTTCATGCGACCCGCCAGGACCCGGTGGTCATCGAATTGGCAATCCCCTATTTACAAGGCCTCAGTGGCCTTGTCCTACCAGTACTATGGTTTGCGGTATTCAGAAATTTTGTTGCCGCACTGGCCCAGCCTTTGGCGGTAATGGTGATCACCCTGGCTGCCGTATTTATGAATTATTTGCTCACCGTCTGGTTTGTCTATGGAGGTTTTGGGCTGGCCGCGATGGGTATGTTCGGTGCCGGATTGGCAACCACACTGGTCTCCTGGCTGATGTTTTTTTGCCTGACCCTGTATATTTTTCGAAAACCAGGGTTACGCGGGTATGGTATCTTCAAATCAAACTGGCGCTTTGACTGGCCCATCTGCGCTGAAATAATGCGACTCGGAATTCCGGTCGCGGCGCTCGTATTCCTCGAAGCCGGTCTCTTCATCGCCACTTCAATATTATCGGGGATTATCAGCGCGAAGACGTTAGCAGCTTACGCAGTGGTAATGTCATGGGTCGGAATTCCATTTGTTATCGCATTGGGCATGGCCGAGGCGACGATGGTTCTGGTAGCGCGCGCGGTTGGGCGTAAACAAATCCACGCCGTCCGGCGCGCAGGCTATCTCGGTATGACACTCGGGGCTGGATTGTTGATACTCATGGTTATTGTCCCTCTTGGACTCGCCGATCAGATAATCAATATTTTTATCTCTCCTGCCGACCCTGGCTTTGTCGAGGTGTCTAAACTTGCCACCCAGTTCCTGATGATAGCCGCGATCTTTCAGGTTTTCGATGGCCTACAGGCTATCGCGTCGCGTGCGCTGCGCGGCCTAAAGGACAGTGTTGCACCGCTCTTGATTGCTGGATTCGGCTACTGGATTTTAGGAATCGGTGGCGGATCGTTGCTCGCTTTCCACTATGCATTCGGTGGCGCTGGTCTGTGGTGGGGATTGGCTATCGGCCTGTCGGTGACAGCGAGTTTATTGTGTTGGCGCTTTAATCGACTGACCACCAATCATCCGGTATGGTCTGCGGCTAGCTAAGGGCGCTTTACCTTGTGCCGGGTTTTCTGACCACTATTAATCAAGTCGGCGCGCCTCGGTAGTAATGCCATAAGAACAGGCTACCGGCACTACGCCAGGGCGACCAATGCTCGATCAGGGTACGTGCCTCCCTCTGGGTGGGTCGTTTCGTCAACCCTTTTAAACGCTGTAGCGCGATCTGTAATGCCAGATCATCGGCAGGGAAAATATCGTCACGTTGCAACGAGAACATCAGGTAAATTTCCGCACTCCAGACACCGAGGCCGCGTAATGCTGTTATTGCCCTGATCGCTTCTTTATTTTCCATTGCCTGCAAGTCTTCTGGAACAAAATCACCGTCGAGAATCGCATTCGCAAGCCCCTGTGCGTATTCGACCTTACGCGTTGACAATCCAGCCTCGCGCAGTGCTCCCTCGGGCAGGTTTAATAAAGATGAGGCGTCTAGTCGGGGTAATAGATCGCGCACACGCTGCATAATTGCTGCTGCGGCTTCGGTCGATATCTGTTGGCCCACAATCGTGGAAAAAAAAGTTTCAAATCCCTGGGGGCGAATTCGCGGCTGCGGATAGCCTAAAGAACCTACCGCACTTGCAACATCGGCATCGATGCATGCAATGTTATCTATATTGTTAATAACTTGTTTCTGATCCAATCGATTTAATCCCTGCGAGGTTTAGTATGCCAAAAGCGCTCAGGCATTTGACCAGGCGAATGTTAAGCAAAAATACATTAAGATACATCTGAAATTTCGGATGAGATATTTTTTTTACGCTAACAAATTCAATAACAGGAGACTTGCGATGTCGGCTTACTGGATCGCCCATGTTACTGTCACCGACGCCGATGCATACGGTGAATATGCGAAACGCGCTACCGGTGCCATCGAAGCCCATGGTGGAGAATTCCTGGCCCGGGCAACGCGTACGATCTGGCTCGAAGGTAACGAGCGAGCGCGTAACGTCATCGTGCGTTTCCCCTCTGTCGAGGATGCCGAACGATGCTACCAATCGGCAGCTTACCAGGAGGCCCTGTCCTATGCGAAGGGTGCTTCCGAGCGTGACCTCTGCATTATCGACGGTAATTGAATATGCCCCTTGGGGAGGCCCAACTGGCCGGTAATGGAAGGAAAACATAATAGCCGTGTAGATCCGCATGATGAGCCGCGCATGCATCAGTTGGTGGTTGCGGTTAAACGGCGAGCACCGCTCGATGCATTAGTATTGCTTGAACGCGAGTCTGATGAAGTGGTCGCCGACGTTCTGGAGCAATTACATCCTGATCTGGCGGTGCGTATCTTGTCGCACATGGAATTGGAGCGCAGCGCGCTATTGTTGCCGAGCATCGAAGACAAAATTGGTGAGCAATGGTCGGTTAACCTGGGCTATCCGGAAGACAGTATCGGCCGCATGATGGAACCGCCATTAGAAGCCTTTCCGCCGGCCATGCGAGTGAGTGAGCTAACTCAGATAATACGCAATACTGCTGCCGAGCGTCCGGTGGTCTACGCCTTCGTGGTCGAGGAAGACATGACCCTGATCGGTCTGGTGGCGATGCGTGATTTACTCTTCGCAAAGCCCGAGGATAGGCTAGCAGATCTTATGATCACGCAATTATTCTACTTCAAGGCTTCCACCACTGTGGACGACTCGATTAGTGCGGCGCTATTACGTCACTATCCGATCTACCCGGTGTGCGACGAAGACCGACACCTGGTGGGCCTGGTACGGGGTTACGCCCTGTTTGAGCGGCGGACCATTGAACTCTCCGCCCAAACCGGGCAAATGGTCGGGGTCGAAAAAGAAGAACACATCGGTACCCCCTGGTTCAAATGCCTGTTAATGCGCCATCCCTGGTTGCAACTAAATTTAATGACCGCATTCGTTGCAGGCGCCGTAGTCGGGATGTTTGAGGACACGATCGCCCAAATTGTGGTACTCGCGGCATTTTTACCAGTGCTTGCCGGGCAGTCCGGCAATACCGGTTGCCAGGCGCTGGCGGTTACGTTGCGGAGTATGACGCTAAATGAGTTGAAACCGGGTATGGAATTCAGTTTAATCAGAAAAGAGGCCATGCTGGGTCTTGGCAATGGCCTGCTGGTCGGGCTGACCGCGGCACTTGGAATGTACCTTTATGCCAGCTCGAGCGGAAACGAGTCGGCATTTACCCTGGCAGTGGTGGTATTGTTTGCGATGCTGGGTGCCTGCATTATCAGTGGCGTTATCGGTGTCATTGTGCCCCTGACGCTTCGCCGTTTAGGCACCGACCCGGTCACTGCCTCGACAATATTTCTCACCACCGCAACCGATATCGTCAGCATGGGTTTATTACTCGCGCTGGCAACTGTCATAATGTTGTAAATGACATTTAACTGTCCGTCAATGTCAGGACGCTTCATACTGTCCCCGGAAATCCTACGAGATAAAATGAGTATCACGTGTCCGTTGTAGAAATTCGAAAAGCGAATGTTAATGATTCTGCCCTTATTCTTGGATTTATCACCGAGCTAGCCAGATATGAGAAAGCGGAGAGCGAAGTAATTGCAACAGAGTCAGATATCAGGAGCTCTTTATTTAGTAGTTCATCGACGACAAGCGCCCTAATTTGTACATTAAATAGTGAGCCAATAGGTTACGCAGTCTACTTCTTTAATTATTCAACCTGGCTTGGCAAGCATGGGCTGTATCTTGAAGATTTATATATTTCGCCAGACAACCGAGGCGCCGGGACGGGAACGGCAGTATTGAAACACCTGGCAAAAATAGCGCTTTCGAATAACTGTGGTCGCTTTGAATGGAGCGTTCTCGACTGGAACGAACCAGCTATTAATTTCTATCAAACTATTGGAGCAAAGCCACAAAGTGAATGGGTTGGCTATCGTTTAACCGGTAAGGCTCTTGAACAGTTTGCAAATAGCTGATGGTATCTAGCCCGCATATTGCACGAAGGCGGTAGGCGGTGACGACTTATGACTTTAATCAATAATTCCAGGTA
>JACZQS010000163.1 GCA_022545625.1 Pseudomonadota bacterium | reverse complement strand
GTTTCACAACATGGGAATTGGTCATTTTGGGTTCAAAGCGTTGATTCATGAATTGATCAGAGGTTCCCTACAGCATAGCTGCACCAAAAACGCCACTCGCATCACCGTGCAATGCCGGCAATATCGGGGTTTCTACAGAGTCAGAAAATATATAGTCGGCCAGGCGTCGCGGAATTTCTTGATAAATCTCTTCGATATTTGACATTCCTCCTCCCAACACAATCGCATCCGGGTCAACGATGTTGATTAAATGGGCCAGAGCCCTGGTCAACTGGTCAAAATAAATCTCCATCGCCTGTTCACAATTTTTATCACCCTTTCTGGCGCCCTGAACTATTTTTTCACTGCTCAGGGTCACAGCGTTACGTTTTTCGAAATTACGTGCCAGACCGCTACCCGATATAAATGTCTCAATGCAGGCTTCTTTTCCGCAGTAACACAACGGTCTTCCGTCAGTTTCGGTTCTCCAGGGCAAGGGGTTGTGTCCCCATTCACCGGTAATCGCATTAGGCCCACAGAGCAATTGCTGATTCACCACCAGACCGCCACCGGTTCCGGTTCCGAGTATCACTCCAAACACCACCGAATAAGCTTTCCCCGCGCCTGTTATTGCCTCCGACAAGGTAAAGCAGTTGGCGTCGTTTTGAAATTTCACCGTAGATTTCAAACGCTGCTCGATATCAGCAATAAATGCCTTGCCATTCAGGCAGGTGGTATTTGAATTTCTCAGTAAACCGCTGAGCGGCGAAATTGCTCCCGGTGCTCCGATACCGATAGTTGGCCTGACCGGCAACGATTTTTCCGCGTCTTTCACCAAATCGGTAATTAGAGTCAATATCGCCTCATAATCATCTGAGGGCGTAGCGACTCGCCTGCGGTAGACCGGCTGAAAATTATCGTCTAGAACCGCCACCTCGGTCTTCGTACCGCCTAGATCTATACCTAGTCTGAAGTGCGGTTTAGCAGATAAATTTTCGTCGGGTCTGGACATGAATATTGAATTTTTTAATACCGGGTTGAGATTGATAATAACTTTTTATCTGCCTGGAAACGGTGAAAATATATTCGCTCGATAGAAAGCCTTTACTAGCGCCTCTCGATGCCGAACTGGACTTTCTTATCCACAAGTTCTTCCCAACTAGTCCACAGACTCATACACAATATAATGTACTTGACCTTCATGTAAAACACATTATATTGTGTTTTACGGTTTTGAGGACTATAATTGCAGAATCAGAAAAGATAATATTATACGGGTTAACGGCGTCTCGGTTTCTTAAGAATACAATCACTTGGAATCGACAGTTATAAACTACTTTAACTGTTAATGGGGAATAGATTGCCGAAAAAATTGCCAGGTGAACCTGGACTTAAATAGACAGCCGGCGGAAAAAGTGAATTAGTTCTCAAAATCCAGCGGTAACCTAACGATAGCGAATAAAACGTTTCTACAAACCGGCCAAAAAATGATATCACGGAATAAAGTTTAAATGCAGAACATTGAATCACCTCTCACACAGGCACCAGAATCGGAGGTAAAACCACTCAACCTGGTAACCGATGAGCACGATAGTTCGCTAAGCAAGAACTACAGCGTAGTACGTCGTAATGGCAAATTGACCGGATTTACCAAGAATAAAATAGCCGTTGCGATGACCAAGGCTTTTCTTGCGGTTGAAGGCGGACAGGCTGCGGCATCTACCCGTGTTCACGAAACAGTAGAGAAGCTGACCGACATGGTGGTCGAGGCCCTGACCCGACGCCGGCCCGACGGTGGAACCTTCCACATCGAAGACATTCAGGATCAGGTAGAACTGGCAATGATGCGCAACGGCGATCAAAAAATAGCCCGCGCCTACGTGCTATATCGAGAGCAACGGGCAAACGCCAGGGCACAGGAACGTGTCGATGAACCCGAAGCCCAGGATACCGATGAAATCACCGATCTGAAAGTAAAACTCGAAGACGGCAGCACCATGCCACTGGACAAGGAGCGCCTGAAAACTATCATCGACGAATCCTGCATCGGTCTGGAGAGCACCAGCTCGGAACGGGTTTATGCCGATACTATGAAGCACCTGTTCGACGGCATCCCGACGAAAGATGTCAGCCCAACGCTTATCATGAGTGCGCGCGGATTAATTGATAACGAACCGGAGTATTCTAATGTCGCTGCACGTTTGCTACTCGATGCTTTGCGAACTGAATCGCTGACCTTTATCGATGACGGTGCGCCTACCGCTACCTTTAAAGAAATGGGGCAGCGCTACCCGGATTATTTCCAGCATTACATTAGAAGGGCAACCGAGCTCGAATTGCTCGATAAGGAACTACTGAAATATGATCTGAAAAAACTGGGCATGGAGTTGAACCCGGAACAGGATCATCAGTTCACTTATCTCGGCCTGCAAACTCTATACGACCGTTATTTCATTCACTATCAGGATACCCGATTCGAATTGCCCCAGGCTTTCTTTATGCGCGTGGCGATGGGCCTGGCGATAAACGAAATGAATCGGGAAGAACGAGCCATAGAATTCTATCGCTTGCTGTCTTCGTTCGATTTCATGAGCAGTACGCCCACCTTGTTCAATTCGGGTACTTTGCGACCACAGTTATCGAGTTGTTATCTGACAACAGTACCCGATGACCTGGAAGGTATATTCAGCGCGATCAAAGACGATGCCATGTTATCGAAATTTGCCGGTGGTCTCGGCAATGACTGGACCCGGGTGCGCGCGATGGGGTCACACATTAAAGGCACCAATGGCAAGTCACAGGGCGTGGTGCCATTCCTCAAAGTTGCCAACGATACCGCAGTAGCGGTGAACCAGGGAGGTAAGCGCAAAGGTGCTATGTGCGCCTACCTCGAAACATGGCATCTGGATATCGAAGATTTCCTCGACCTGCGTAAAAATACCGGGGAAGAGCGTCGTCGCACGCACGATATGAATACAGCCAACTGGATTCCGGATCTGTTCATGAAGCGAGTTGCCGAGGAGCAGCAGTGGACATTATTTTCGCCCGATGAAGTATCCGATTTACACGAATTATACGGGCCTGAGTTCGAAACCGCTTACCTCGCCTACGAGGCCCGAGCTGATCGTGGCGAGATTAAATCTTTCCGTCGTATTGCAGCAACCGATTTGTGGCGCAAAATGCTCGGCATGTTATTTGAAACCGGTCACCCATGGGTGACCTTCAAAGACCCGTGCAATATTCGTTCGCCACAAAAACATTCCGGCGTGGTGCATTCGTC
Source organism: Pseudomonadota bacterium (assembly GCA_022545625.1). Classification (GTDB taxonomy): domain Bacteria; phylum Pseudomonadota; class Gammaproteobacteria. The sequence goes on along the minus strand of JACZQS010000163.1, from coordinate 2,676 downwards.
AAACCTGTGCACCGAGATCACCCTGAATACTTCGGACACCGAAATAGCAGTCTGTAACCTGGGGTCGGTCAATTTGCCACGACACGTTGACGAAAACGGCTTGAACCTGGAAAAACTGGAAAAAACTATTAATACCGCGATGCGCATGCTCGACAACGTAATCGACTACAACTATTACAGCGTCCAGCAGGCCCGCACCTCTAATTTACGTCACCGCCCGGTTGGTCTCGGCATTATGGGCTTCCAGGACGCTTTATTCAGGCAACACCTGTCCTATGGCTCGGAAGAAGCAATCGAATTTGCCGACCAGTCAATGGAAGCGGTGAGCTACTATGCTATCCAGGCTTCGACTCGGCTCGCCGAAGAACGTGGTACCTATTCCAGTTACCCGGGCTCGCTCTGGAGCCAGGGAATTTTACCCATCGATTCTATCGCCAAACTGAAAGCCGCGCGCGGAGACTATTTACAGCAGGATGAAAGCTCACGTATGAACTGGGATAGCCTGCGCCAACGCGTCATGAGCATAGGCATGCGAAATTCGAATACGATGGCTATTGCCCCGACGGCTACTATTTCAAATATCTGCGGGGTGAGCCAGTCGATCGAGCCGATTTACCAGAACCTGTATGTAAAATCCAACCTCTCGGGCGAATTCACCGTAGTAAACCCCTATCTGGTGGACGACCTCAAAGCACAGGGTATTTGGGACGATGTCATGGTTAACGATCTCAAATACTACGATGGCAGCGTACAAAACATAGACCGCGTACCAGATGAGTTAAAGAAAATATATTCCACCGCATTTGAGATTGATTCGTGCTGGCTGGTCGAGGCAGCCTCGCGGCGACAAAAGTGGATTGATCAGGGTCAGTCACTGAATCTATACATGGCCGAGCCTTCCGGTAAAAAGCTCGACAACCTGTATAAGCTAGCCTGGGTTCGTGGCCTGAAAACCACCTATTACCTGCGTTCTCTTGGCGCAACTGCAGTAGAAATCACCACTGCCAAAGCGCCTGAAATGGCACCGATAGAAGCCGAACCGCAAGTTTGTTCCATCCTCGACCCGGAATGTGAGGCATGTCAGTAATGTGCTTATTCCAAACCGAAATTAAGCTAATAACAGGTGGCCAGGATGCTTAACTGGGATGATCCCCTGGCGCCGCCAGTGCTGCAGATGCCCGAGCCGAATCTCGAGGCTTCGGTGACCAGTGCCGAATCAACCAAAATGCCTGTCGGCCTCGATCTCCGGCAAGACCGCAGTGTTAAACACGCGCCTGGAAAAATTCAAAGACCAGTTATCAACCCGGTGGTGGCCAAACCAATCAACGCCGATGATAAACGTGTCGTCAATGGCCTGACCGATATCAATCAGCTGGCACCTTTTAAATACCCCTGGGCCTGGGAATATTTTTTAAACGCGAACAAAAATCACTGGACCCCGCTCGACATCAATATGACCCAGGACGTGCACGATTACCAGCACAAGTTAACCCTGGAAGAACGTCATGTTTACGAAAATGTGCTGTCCTATTTGACCACCTCGGATATTCTCGCGATGCGCAATATCGGCCTGGCGGTGATGGAAAAGATGACCGCCCCCGAATTACAAATTTACCAGGCACGTCAGGTTTATGAAGAGGCCATGCATACCTGGACCTACCAACATTGCATCGAAACCATCGGCCTGGATCAGGGTGAAATTTATAATCGTTACCGTGTTGTGCCGGAAATTCATCATAAGATCCAAATATGTAACCGTCGACTCGATTCCGTGCTGCGTCCCAATATCGATTTGAATGATCGAGACGAGCTCGAAAATTTTGTACTTGCTTATACATTTTTTGCAGGTGTATTTGAAGGCACCTGGTTCTATAACGGTTTCAGCCCGATCTTTGCATTGCAACGTCGCGGTTTGATGAAAGGTACCGCTGAGCAATTTCAGTACATTATGCGCGATGAGGTATTACATGCGTCATTTGGCATTCGAGTCTGCAACCAGATTGTCCTGGAAGAAAAAGTCAAACTCGATCCAAAGGTAATCCAGCACATGTGGGAAGAAGCCGAAGCTGCTGAATCTCAATATGCCCACTTCCTGCTACCCGATCCAATCCTCGGGTATAGTGCGACCGACCATATCGCCCAATTCCGATTTATCGCCAATCGCCGCGCTAACAAATTGCATCATAAGATTCCATTTCCGGGTGCGGAAAATTCCCTGCCCTGGCTCGACGAACAGGCTAACTTAAAGAAGGAAAAGAATTTTTTTGAAACACGCGTCACCGAGTACCAAACAGGTGGCGCGCTCAACTGGGATTAGTGTTACACGCGCTCTTCGGTTGTAACTTTGAGCCAGATATCCAGTAGTTAACTCATTACTGGTATCTGGCTTTTTTTATGAGCTTATAATTTATCGTCATCCCTGAGCAGCGATTAAATTACCCGGCAATCATATAAAATTTCTTCAGTTTCTCGGTGATATGCCAGGTGCACTTCGTACCTTTGGCAACGAAAAATGTATCGCCCACGGTGAATGTTTCGGCGTGGCCGTCTGCATTCGTCAATGTCACGGACCCCGAGATAACAGTCATCATTTCATGCGCCGGATAACTCTCGATTTCTTCCTTGCAGGGTGCGCTTTCCCATACGCCTGTGAGGATTGATTCATCGTCTGTCTGA
>JACZQS010000162.1 GCA_022545625.1 Pseudomonadota bacterium | reverse complement strand
GGTCTAATCCGAAATAATCTAACATACACGAAATTTTGATTCTCTGCTTAACGGTAAATGAAACTCCTGGATGTTGCTCTCCTTCCCTTAGGGTACTATCAAGAACTCTAATCTTCTTTGTGTTTTTATCATATACTTTATACAAGTCTGCGTAGTAATTCGGATCTTTCATTACAGAAATCGTTGACATATATCAAGCATATAAACATAATCGTACTAAATTCGTTGAAAATTATCAAAGAGGATCCTAATTTAGTAAGATTTTAAATTTCTGAACCGAATGTCGTTTAAACTATTTTTTTTAAAATTATTACTGTATTGGTGTCAATTACACCTGGAATTTTCCTTAGAGCATCAATACTGTTGTTAATCTCTGAAATGTTTGATGCACTGATAATTGTCGTAATGTCGTACTGTCCGGTGATCTCATAAACAGTCTTTACTCCTTCAATCTTTGCAAGTTTTGCTGAAACCTTAGATGTATCTGTGCCCGAATCAACAGATACTAAAACTATTGCGCTAGTTACATTATCTTCTCCAAGCTCCAAAGTAAACCTCTTGATTGCACCACTATCTAAGGAGGTCACCATCGACATCAAGCCTGGAAGCGATCCAAACAGCATCAACCTTAAAAGTAAGGTCGTCATTCCAGTAGCGGTACTGAGTACCAACACTGCTGAAGGTGATGCGCTTGATTTCGACGCGACACAGGTCGATTTCTCAACAGTAACGTTTGGCCCGAATGGTGCTGTTGAAAGCCACGGCCAGGGCCACGTGGAAGATGTGGACGGAGATGGAGACCCGGACATGGTATTTCACTTCAAAACTCAGGAAACGGGTATTGCCTGCGGTGATCCGGATGCAACTCTTACGGGGGGAACAACTGGCGGCGACCAATTTACAGGAACGGATACGGTGAAGACGGTTGGATGCAACGACTCTAAACAAGATACGAGCATCAGCACTAAGGGAGCAGGTGCTATGAGCTGGATATTTTTGGTTGGATTAAGTGTACTTGGGCTGTGGCGTCGGAAAGGATGACAAGCCGCTAAAAGGAGCCATGACTTTTGGGTACCAAATTTAGTCCACCAAGGGGCAATAAACAGCAATAAACCACAACTTCAGCGCCCTAACCATCACCCATAAGTTATTGATTTTAATATAATTCAGTGTTGCGCAGTGTTGACTGGCCAAGACTTAAAATCCCTCGGTAGAAATACTGTGCCGGTTCAACTCCGGCCCCGGGCACCATTCGTTAAACTAGCAGACTGCTATTTCTCTTTCGCCATACTCCGAACCTGTTTCAGTCTGGCCTCAAGATCGGTTATTTCCTTGTTCAGCTGTTTCAATTCGAGCGAAAAAGGATCATCAGCTTTCAGTTGTCGCGCCATGTCTCTGAAGTTTCTGATGGATCTAATTAGCTTGGTTTCGTCTATTGCCAGGCGCATGCTGGTTAACAGGCGATCTTTTGATGTTAATTCGATTTGAGGGGATGTATTCATAGCGCCTCTCCCTGCCAATGTCGGGCTACCTGGCTGTCGCCGAAGTTTCTCAGGAGGCTGTCGGTATAATATTTACCTTCAAGTTATATCAAGTGTAGTTGATACGATTTAATTTTCTGTATATCTATTAATATCAATGAATTAGCGCATACTATTGTTTTACCTCTCGCGAGCCGCTACCCATTTACGCCGACGCTGACACTCAGTGACAGGATCAAATTAAATTGGTGATACCCCGCAGATACAACTGAACCAGGTCCATTTATGATTAAACCATACCAGCGTTGGATACAATTTCTCTATGGACCATTCTTCATCGTCATTGGTTTTTTTTACCGCATTTATAAATCTAATCGAGGTCGGGTCGAAACCTTGATAACCGGGGATAAGGTATCGTTTTTTATCAGGAATGGGACGCTTGTCATCCTGGCGATCTGGTTTCTGGTCTGGTACTTCGCTCCCGAAGGCAGTAGCGACCGATTGGTAGAAGAGGCGAAACAAACGATTGGCGGACTGAAGAGTCTTTCCGAGTAATGGCAGCATAGGAATTTGCCGGGCCGGACGAGGTTCCCTAGTCATTTTTATATGGACCAGGCAGGCATATAATAATTTTTTACACTAAACCCGGTTAATCCGATGAACTTGAAAGGCATTAATCACCTTGCGTTTATTACCAGTGACATGGTGAAAACCATACGATTTTATCGCGATCTGTTAAATTTAAAGCTGAGTGCCGGTATCGGGCACGATGGCTATCGGCACTATTTTTTCCAGTTCCCCGATGGTGTTACACACGTCGCGTTCTTTGAGTATGAAGGCGCTCGTGCAATGAACAGGAAGTTTCCCGGGGATCGTAGCAATTTGCCGCTTGGATTCGATCACGTTGCATTTACAGTTGATTCCAGGGAAGATTTGTTCGCGCTCAAAGATCGACTCGAGGCGGCCAATATCGAAGTTGAAGGTGCGGTAGATCACGGCATATTCTGGTCAATTTATTTTTACGATCCACTTAATAATATTCCGCTGGAGGCGACCTGGCAGTTTATGGATATTCTGCAGTATCCAGCCGTCAGTGAGGATGATCCGTTGGATATTGTGGATGAAGGAGCCGATCCGCAGGCAGGTCATTGGCCGACGGTCGAACATCACACGGCAAAATCGGAGATGCATGCGAGTAGCGGCAACGGTCATCCGATGCGACAGCATTTCCTCGAAAACGGGCTGGCGGTATTTTCGAAAGGCGTTTCGATTGAATTTCAGAATAGTCTGAAATCAGATAACGACGAGTAATACGGCAACGCCGTATGCTGGTTAACCGGCGGGGCGTGTCATCGTAAACAGGTGATCAACATCGGTATACTGGTTATAGCCCAGTCTCGCCAGTGGCTTGATTTTGGAGAGGTCGATCATGCCATCAGTGAGCACCTCGTCTTTGATATGGATACCCAGTACTTTGCCGATGATAGTGGTATTAATGCTGTTCTCCAGTGTACAGGGAAGATTTATTTCCTGAAAAAACTCACACTCCATATTGATCGGCGCCTCCCTGACACGGGGTGGTTTTACCAGCACCGACTCTTCGGTATTGAGCCCGGCAAGCGCTAGTTCATCGACCTCGTGGGCTACCGGCGCGGTAGTCGTATTCATCGCGTCTTTAAGCGCCAGTGGCACCATGTTAACCACAAAATCGCCGCTGTTTTTAATATTGTACAGGCTGTCCTTCTCACCGCCATGCTGGTGATATCCGGTAAACGAGATCATCACCATCGGTGGGTCACTCGCCAGCGCATTGAAAAAGCTGAATGGCGCCAGATTGATTGCACCATTGGGATGGATGGAGCTGATCCAGGCAATCGGTCGTGGCACGACGCAGCTTTTGAATGGGTCGTGGGGCAGGCCATGGTGTTGGTCGGTTTTATAAAACACGGTTTGCTCGCTAATTTATCGAATCGGCGAAACTAACATTAATCACAGTTCTCGACTACTGATGGTTTCGATACTATGAGCGCTTAAACTATAGTTTCGTCTCCGGTGTTTTCGCGATACTGGTCAGGCCAGTGTTGTTTCACCACCGGGCTATCAGCTGCCAGGGCATGGCAGCTATCGATAAAAGCCGAGGGAGTTTTTACTCGCTGACTCTCGTTGTTGGCATCCCGCGCAGATTTTTTACTGGATATCGTTTGTATCGCCGTAGTAGCAATGGGTCCCAGTAACTCGGTAAGGTGGGTGCAGCCACGATTTTTACCCATTGCTGATTTTGATTTGAGCGTCCATCCGGGAGCTATGCGTAAACCGATTAACTGCCTGACAATCGGGGTTACGCATTTGCAATAATGGTAAGGTGAATCGTCTATCACGGCTTCCGCGTCGTGTACCTTGAGATCGATATCGATAGTCAGTCGGATCGACATATCGTGTAACGGCTCATCGGCCTTGATCTCGCCACCGCGGTCCTGATTCGGAAAAGCGTAGGGTTTGGTGTCTACAATTCGGCCTTCGATATCCCATAACTTGTCCTGTCGTTCAAAGCCCCGACAGGTAACTACCCGGGTATGGGCAAATTTACGATCGCTGGGTGTAGATAATGGCATCGAATGGATACTCCGGAAATTAATTGGTTTTTCCTAATTGCTAGAATTATCGTGAGCAACCGATGGAAATATACGCCGAAGTTTAACCGATGAGTATATAATTTATCTGGATATATCGTTACTATGACCTCAATTAAAAACATGTGAGAGTGTGATGGATATCGTCTATGTGTTGATCGGTTCCGGCGTTTTAATCCTGATATTTTTAATCCTCTGGCTCAGGGAACGCAGGCAGGCGCGCATGGAATACATTGCCTATGGTCTAAGATCGAGTGAAGATAATACCGATAACACCAAGACCAACGTTACCGCGATTGAAGATGGTTTCAACGAAACTATCTCCCGCCTCGAGGACCTCGGAGAGGTAAGCCAGGATGAATGGGGTAAATGGATTTGGACCAAGTCGGGTAAGCCGGTGGGGAAATTAATTAATAAAAAATAGTCCAGGTGTCGACCCTATTAATTCAAACTTCGGCATTCAACATGAGGTGTTCGAAGTAGCAATGGCTGGAAAGAAGAAATCGACACGGACCAGCCCGAGACTTGGCCGGCGAACTTCGGAGATGGCTGGACCAGGCGCCGATGATCTGGCCAGGATCGCGCTGGATCTTTTCGCCGAGCGCCACTTCGCGTCGGTGACCATCAAGGACATCAGCCGCGCTGCAAAAGTCAACAGCGCCATGATCTATTACTATTTCAAGGACAAGGAAGATCTGTTCCGCGCCGCTATCGAAAGGGCCGTCGATGAAGCATTCGATTTGTTCGATAGCCACAGGGACAGCAGAAAACACGACAACCCGGCCGACGCGATCAGCGATTGGCTGGAAATCCACGTCGATCTCTCCAGGCAGCTTCGAAACGTAGTGAAGATTGCCCTCGATTGCAAAGGCGTGATCGGCAACCTTAAGGAGGGGCAGGATCCGATAAAACGCTTTTATAGTCACGAGGACAGGATACTTCAGAGGACCATCAGCGATGGTATTCAACAGGGCATATTCAGGAAGGTCGATCCAGCCGTTGTCGCTACGATGATCTCTACGATCCTGGATGGCGTGATGGCGCGTTCGATCATCCTCGAGGATTTCGATATGGTAACGACTGTCGAGGAAATCAAACAGGCCCTGTTTTCACATCTCGGTTACCGCGGCCGCGGGCAGTAAGCCAGGCAGTCCGGGCTTTTGTATCAAGTAATATTTTCAGATACGTACTGGTAAATATTGTTCCCGACCCTGGTGCCTTCTTCGAGTAGCGCAGATACCTCCAGGGAAGTTTCAGAGACGAAATTCGTGTCCTTGATAGATGGGATATTTATCTTTACATTCATTATCGCCCCTTCAAGTCCGGCATATGCCTGTAATGAGGCGACACCCAGGTCGCTGAGCGCGTTGGTATTGGACTTACCCAGCAGTTTGTTTGCCAGTCTCAATACATCGAGACACTCGCGCGCAATCCCGAGCGGTGACTGGACCGCTTCCTTGAAACCTGCCTGTATGGCTTCCGATCTTGATTTCTTTTCCTCCTCGGTCTGTTTTGTCATTTTGAAAGCAGCCATTACACTATTGAAGGCTTCGGCATCGAGATCTACCCTTTTAAGCAGCCCCTCTGAGAGGGTCTGGGCTAGTTCGAGAGCTTCGGCAAGTTCGTTATCGAAAGACTCGTAATCTTTCTTGCCAATACTCAGGCTACAGACCATCGAAACCAGGTTAGCCCCCAGGGCTCCAGAAAGTGCTGCCACGCTACCACCACCGGGTGCGGGGGAATTTGATCCTAGTACCCGGCTGAATTCTTCGACTGGTAGTTTTACAAGCATTGATAGTCCTCGCTATTTTATATCCATGGTCGTTTTTAAATATTTGCTCCAGGAAT
>JACZQS010000161.1 GCA_022545625.1 Pseudomonadota bacterium | reverse complement strand
GAGGATAACCAGCTCCTGCTTTTGCATACGCTCGACCTCGAGTTGATTTCTAATCTCATCCAGCGTTAACTGCAAATGATTTCTCTGCACTTCCAGCTCGCGTTGCTGATTGTCCAGCCGCGTTACCTTCTCCTGCGATTTACCGAGTTCCTGTTGGTTCTGGTTTCGATTTTTCAACAGCGTTTGAAGTGAGCTTTCCATCGCATCGATTGGTTCGAGGGCATCTTCGACCGCGCTGCCAAGCGTTTTTATTCGGAGTTCAAACTGTTCACTTTGTTGATCTACGCGTTGAATATTGGATTGAGTCGATGCCAGCGCTGACTCTAGTGACTGAGACTGCATCTGCAATCGATGGTATTTTTCGCGGTATTCCTGTAGAGCATCCCGTGCTGCGATTAATTTCTGCTGTAATTCTGTTTTCTGTGCCAACAGGGTCGATTTATCGGCAGATTTCAACTCGATCTGTTGCAGAAACTCCTTGCGTTTGCCGCTATTTAACGCCAACTCGGTTTCATGTTTTTTCTGAACATCGTCAAGTTCCTGCAGTTCCTGCTGCAACTGCGTATCTCGGCTTTGTACCTGCTCAACATGCCCTTTCCGTCGACTTAACTGGTTACGAATATCGGACAACTCGTTATTCAGTGTATTGAGTGAGTGTTGATCCTCTTGCCACTGCTGTTCGCTGTGCTGTAAACGCTCGCGGTCACCATCGATCTGTGATTTTAACCCCATCGCTGAACTGGAAATTTCGTCGAGTTGACTTCGGATGCTGGTTATTTCCTGCTTACGCGACAACATGCCACTGCGCTGGTCTTCGTCACCCAACTGCAGGAGCCAATTTGGGCCGGCCCACAAACCGGTTGCAGTAACCAGACTTTCGCCATCCTCAAGCTCCAGGCGCCGCTGGGTTAGCTCCTGCGTATTCTGACACAGGTATATTCCCGACAATAATGCGGACAAATCGATTTCACAGTCGATTGAATCTAGCAGGCGTGGCCAGTCTCTTTGCTGCCGATTTGACCCTTGCCTTGGTTGCCGCTCAAACAATGCAATATTATGGTTGGGTACCGGTGCATCGGGTAGCGAATGGCCGGGCGCTACGCAATAGGCGCTCAAAAATGGTCCGAGCACTACTTCCGCGGCCTTTTCCAGATTGTTTTTAACCTTGATTACCTCGGTGAGACGCTTTTCGGTATCTATCCGGTTACGTTTCAGCCACTCTCGTATTTCATCGCCTGATTCTGCCAGCACATGCTGTTGTAGCGCTTCGAGGGAACTCAGGCGGCCCTTGAGCGTCTGAACCTGGCTGCGCTTCTGGTCCAGCAGCGTGGACTGGCTATCGATTAATCCACGTAAACTCTGTATATCTTCAGCCCTGGTTTGTACCTGCTCCAGGGTCGCAGCATGTTCCTGGCTCTTGGCCTCGGCATCGATTTCAAGTGTTTTGATTTCGTTGGTATATGGCGAGGTATCGAGCGACTCCAATTCCTGTTGCAGTCCATTGCGGCGCTGTTGCGCTTGTTGCAGCTGTTTTTCAATATGTTGAATACCGCGATTTTCGATCTCTGCCGACTCATGTGCCCGATGAAAGTCGCTATTGAATAGATCCCAGTTATCCTGCCAGCTATTCATCTCGGTTTCAGTTCGGGTAGCGGATTCCTCGCGCGCATCGAGTTCGTTCATCATCGCCTCGAGCTCAGGTCGCATGCCTGCCAGGTCGGATTCGAGCTTTGCCATTTTCTGCCCGTCGAAATCCTTTAATTCCTGCGACTCGAGCAATGACTGTTGAACATTCTTCAGCTCCTGGCTATTGTGTTGGTGCAGATTCTTCAGGTGTTCGATACCCTGTTCCTGGGTCGATATATCCGAACCCAGTTGATAATACTGACCTTGAACCTGGTTGTGTTGATCGGTCGCCTCGACCAGCTTCTGACGCCATTCCTCTATCTGTTTTTCGACGTTACGGAACTGGGCGAGTTCTTTCTGCATTGATGTCTCGACCCTGTTTAGCTTTTGCGTTTGGCTGGCTATATCCTTGTCATAAGAGATTTTCTGTAATAGCAGGCTCTCCGCTTCGATCTTGCGTTGCTCCTGTCTGAGCAGTTTGTATTTCGCGGCCGTTTTCGACTGACGGTCGAGCCTTCGCAGTTGTTTACCAATTTCATCGATTAAATCGGTCAGGCGTTCAAGGTTTTCACGCGTGTGCCGAATTCGGTTTTCGGTTTCTCGACGCCTTTCCTTGTATTTCGATATACCCGCAGCCTCCTCCAGGTATACTCGCAGTTCTTCCGGTTTAGCATCGATGATACGACTCACCATACCCTGCTCAATAATCGAGTAGCTGCGTGGACCTAGTCCGGTACCGAGAAATATATCGGCGATGTCCCGGCGTCGGCAATGGGTATTATTAAGATAATATCTGGATTGACCTGTACGGGTTGCCAGGCGCTTGACCGAAATTTCATTGTATTTCGCGTATTCACCGCTAATTCGACCATCAGAATTATCGAATATTAATTCTACCGATGCCTGGCCAATTGGCTTTCGCGTAGATGAACCGCTAAAGATGACATCCTCCATCGAGTCACCACGCAGGTTTTTAGCCGATGATTCGCCCATGACCCAACGCACCGCATCGATAACATTCGATTTGCCGCAACCATTCGGCCCGACGATTGCGGTGATATTAGTGGGGAATACAAATGTGGTCGGATCCACAAAGGATTTAAAACCAGCAATTTTTATTTGGCTCAGACGCATCAATCAGGTATGTACATCGAGTTTTTCCAGGGCCTCAAAGTATATCATTTGTAATCCCGGGCAACAGTATCATCGAGCGATTTCTTACCTGGTATAGCACTATTACGGATTACCTAAGAGTGGTTCAAGGTGATAATTCCCGCCATCGCTGAAAATCAGCAAGTCAGGAGGCAGTAACTTGGTGTAACATTGCGCGTTGTTTATGCTCCTTGTGCCGGCAGTTCAATCACCGCAGGGCTTTGTTACTAATTCGCGAGAAACACCCATGAGTTCCACGCCATCAACATCACTGGAAACCTTTGAAAATCCACAGATGGATCGTGATTATACAATCCGTATTGACACGCCTGAATTCACCTGTCTATGTCCTATCACCGGCCAACCGGATTTCGCAACTCTTCAACTAGAATATATCGCCGATCAACTCTGTCTTGAATTAAAATCCCTAAAACTCTATTTCTGGTCGTACCGCGATCAGGGGGCTTTCCATGAAGCGGTAACCAATCAGATACTATCTGATCTGGTCGCCGCGATTTCACCCCGGTTTATGCGGGTAAGTGCCGAATTCAATGTTCGTGGCGGGATTTACACCCAGGTCATAGCAGAGCACAGGGCTGAAAACTGGGTGGCGCCTGAGGCCGTTGTGTTGCCCCGATAATCTGGTGATTTCAGACATCATGAAAGGCGCCATGTGCCTGGGGCGCGGATTCCGGATCATGCGGCAACCCGGTGTGCGTATCTATGCGGTGATGCCACTGCTGATCAACACAGTGTTGTTTGCCAGTCTAATCTGGTTCGGTTACGAACGGTTCTCGCCACTGGTCGATTATATGATGTCAGGGATACCTGCTATATTCAATTTTCTGCGTTGGATAATCTGGATCATCATCAGCACATTCACCGCAATTTTCATATTTTTTACCTTCACCCCCATCGCCAATATTGTCGCAGCGCCATTTAATGCCCTGTTGTCAGAAAAAATTGAAATCAGGCTTACCGGCAAGACAATCGGTGCAAATAGCAGCTTTATGAAAATGGCTCGCGACAGCTTCTTATCACAGATACGAAAGCTGGTTTACATCATTTTCTGGTCTGCAGTCCTGTTACTGATTAGTTTGATTCCTCTGGTTAATTTTGCAGCGCCGTTTTTATGGGTGATATTTGGTTCCTGGCTGCTCTCGCTGGAATACCTGGACTACCCGATGGGTAATCACGAGCTCAATTTTACCCGGCAGAGACAAATTCTCGCCGCGCGTAAGGGCCTGTCACTAGGATTTGGCAGTTCGGTGATGGTATTGACCAGTATTCCATTGTTAAATTTTATCGTCATGCCAGTCGCCGTGGCGGGCGCAACCGTACTGTGGGTCGAGCAGTTAGAAGGCGAAATGTAACGGAGCAATATCTAGCCGCCTGCCCTGATTAGCACGTTCATCGACGGGTAAAATATCCATACTCGGCCACAGTCCATCGGTTAACGCCTGCGCGTATTCGCTCATCCCCGCGGCGAGTGTAGAGCCATGACTGATCCTGGCGTCGTATTGCAATCGATGCCAACTGGCGAGGAATCCATCATCAACCGGCTCCAGTAACATATACCAGCCATCGCTGGTACCATCGTTAGCCGGTAGACCGATAACACCGGCGTTCAACCAGATCTTATCTTCGATTACCTGCCCGAAAGGAATCCCGGAATGACCTCCGATTACGACCTCGGCATCGGCCCGTTTAATTTGGCTGCTTTTAATATCGGTCGGGGTGGATGGGAAAACGAATTGGTTGATACTCGTCACGCTGCCATGCACGACCCTGAAACGGTAATCTTTGATCTGAAATGTTATAGACCGCGGTAACTCGCCCATCCATCGTCGGCTATCGAGGTCGATCGCTTGATTGGCATATTGGTACCAGCCGATTGACAGGACCGAGCAGGCGCTACCCTCATCGAAGCCGCAGCCACAGTCCGGTTTCTCCATCGCCAGGGACTGTTCACAATTGCCCATCACCACGTGGATACCCCAATCGCGGATCAGCTCAACCGTTTGCCGGGGTTCTGCACAGTAGGCCGCGAGGTCGCCGGTACAAATGATATGCCCGGCGCATATTCCCAATTCTGCGGCTTTTGAACGCATCGCTTCAGTAGAAGCCAGGTTACTGTAGGGACCACCGAATACCAGCAGCTTCCGGTCAATTTTTCCCAATGTCTCTACTTTACCCAAAGGAAAATACCGTTGCCATTACGCTAACCAGAACTGGAGTTAACTGATTCAGAATATCTTGTCCAGATGAAGAATTTAGTTTATTAGTGTGCTGCCAATTCGCGGCCACAGATTGAGGATAATATGACCGTTAAATATTATCAAAGGTTCACCAGGATAACTTTCACGATTGTGTTTACAGCTTGTATAATCGCCCAAATATCCCGGCCTCTAAGCAAATGCGCAGACTTTTTGTTTTACTACTCACTTCGTTGTTGTTACTGACTTCCCCGGTACTGTACGCCTTCCCCAGGGCATCCCTGGTTCCCGGTGGGGTTGCAGTCATTGAGTTAGGCAATTCAGCCAAGATTCCGCAGTTTAAATTCCGCCAAAAACCGGTTCTGATTACCCAATTGGACAATAGCCACTTCGCAATCGTCGGCCTGCCCCTGAGCCTCAAGCCCGGTGAATATTTTATTCACGGGCACCGGGGTGACGATATTGCACTGGAAAAAATATTCTTCACCGTGGTCGATAAAAAATACTCGACACAACATATCAATATCGAGGATCAACGAAAAGTTAATCCTTACGCCAGTGACATGGATCGAATTTGGGCCGAACTAAAACGCCAGAAAAAAGCCAAAAGACACTACTCAAAATCAGCAGTGGATGTCGAGTTTATGCAACCGGTGGGGGGAGTTATGACCGGCAGTTTCGGGCGTCGTCGTATTTTTAATGGTGAAACCAGACGACCACACAGCGGAATGGATATCGCCGCGGACGAGGGTATCCCGGTTATCGCACCCAGCAAGGGCAAGGTTATCGAGCTTGGTGATTTTTTCTTCAGTGGCAATTTGATCTACATGGATCATGGACAGGGGATGATTTCACTGTTTGCCCACCTCAGCGAAATCAGTGTCACCCTGGGTCAGCAGGTAAATAAAGGTGACATTATTGGCAAGGTTGGAGCAACCGGGCGCGTTACCGGCCCACATTTACACTGGAGCCTCGGGCTCGATGACACCTGTGTTTATCC